>JAUXQA010000186.1 GCA_030683195.1 Rhodoferax sp.
GCAATGCCGCCCGCCGTCTCCAGGGCACCACCAAAGTCTTGACCCTCGTGGGAGTAGTGCAATGCCAATTGATTTGAATTTGATAGCTTCCCAGGCATATAAGACGCCGGCTGGAGGCTGAAATGATCTCCAAAAGCCGCCAAAATCTGCTCGCCCAGCCACGCGGTGTTCACCACCGCCCGCTCAACGCCGCCACGCACCAGTGCTTCCAGGTGCCACTGCAGCAGCGGCTTGCCGCGCACCGTCAGCAAGGGTTTGGGGGTGGTGTCGGTTAGCGGGCGCATGCGTTCGCCGCGGCCGGCCGCGAGCAGCATGGCAGGAATGGGCAAGGTGGCGGGGTGGGGGGCAGTGTCTTTCATCGGGGTGAATTTTGCCTTGTTCGCATCCACAGTCCCGTCGAAGCAGGGCCGCCCACGCTGACACACGGACACTCTGAGTTGGGTATAAAGCCCAATCCCTTGTTCAGACTTCAGGCCCTACCGCATGCACCGATTTTTAGCACTCTTTTTGCTCGTCTTCTCCGCAGCAACGCTCGCTCAGGCGCCACGTCTGGGTGTTGATGGTTTTCGCAACAACTACCCGCACCCCGACAAGCCGAGTTTTCTGGCTTGGCAATGGGAGCGCCTGCGTGACGGCTTGCCCCAGCCGCCCCCGGGCGGCTGGAATTTGCCCGCCATGCGGACCGACCCGGTGGCATTGGGTGAACCGGCCAACAACCCCTCGGTGACTTGGGTGGGCCACGCCACCATGCTGCTGCGCCTGGCCGGTAAAAACATCCTGTTTGACCCGATATTTTCGGAGCGCGCCTCACCCGTGGGCTTTGCCGGCCCCCGGCGCATCGTGCCACTGCCCATAGATATTCCCCAGCTCCCACGCATTGACGTAGTTATGATTTCCCACAACCACTACGACCACCTGGATGTGGAGTCCATCAAGCGCCTGGCCGCCATGGCACAGGGCAGCCCGCGTTTTCTGGTGCCGCTGGGGTTGAAGGCCTGGTTCATGGACCAAGGGATCACCCGTGTGGACGAGTACGATTGGTGGCAAGACACCCGCGAGGACACGCTGAAGATCACCTTTGTGCCGGTGCAGCACTGGAGCAAGCGCCGCCTGAACGACACCAACCAGACCCTGTGGGGCGGCTGGGTGGTCGAGGGTGAGGGCTTGCGCCTGATCCACACCGGAGACACCGGTTATTCCAAGGATTTTCAGGACATTGGGGCGCGGCTGGGACCGTTTGACATGGCCTTCCTCCCCATTGGCGCTTACGCCCCGCGCTGGTTCATGAAAATCATGCACATTGATGTGCCGGAGGCCGTGCAGGTGCGAGCCGACCTGCGGGCGCATCGGGCGATTGGCATGCACTGGGGGACCTTTGAGTCGCTGGCCGATGAACCTCTGGATGAGCCGCCCGCTGAGTTGGCCCGCCGGCGCGCCGAGCGGGGTTTGTCCCAGGCAGACTTTGATGTGATGATGATCGGCGAGACGCGCCGGCTTGAGAGGCTGCGCGCCCCCTGAGAGCCGAGGGCTGGGTTGCGCGTCAGCCGTCCTGGTTGATCTGCTGGATCAGGGCGTCCAGCACGGTATGCGCCTGGTCGTTCTCCACCTGGCAAGTTCCCGCCGCGTTGTGGCCGCCACCGCCGTATTTCAGCATCAACTCGCCCACATTGGTCTTGCTGCCCCGGTCCAGAATGGATTTTCCGGTGGCGAACACCGTGTTTTGCTTTTGCACGCCCCACATCACATGAATGGAGATGTTGCACTGCGGGTACAGCGCGTAAATCATGAAGCGGTTGGCGGCAAATATGGTGTCCTCATTGCGCAGGTCCAGCACCACCAGGTTGTTGTGCACCGTGGCACAGCGCTCAATTTGCTCGCGTGCGCGGGCCGCGTGGTCAAAGTAGAGTTCGGTGCGCTCCACCACATCGGGCAGGCGCAGGATGTCGGCAATGCCGTGGCTGCGGCAGTATTCGATCAAGTCCATCATCAGCTGGTAGTTGCTGACCCGGAACTCCCTAAAACGGCCCAGTCCGGTGCGTGAGTCCATCAGGTAATTGAGCAGCACCCAGTCGGTGGGGGCCAGAATTTCGTCATGGCTGAACTGCGCGGAGTCGGCTTTGTCCACTGCGGCCATCATCTCAAAGCTGATGTTCGGGAACGCCTTGGCGCCGCCATAGTAGTCGTACACCACCCGGGCGGCCGAAGGCGCGTGGGCCGAAATAATGTGGTTGGGGCGCTCGCCTGTGTTTCGGATGGTCTCTGACTCGTGGTGGTCAAACGACAGGTGCGCCGCGGCCACATAGGGCAGGTTGGTGGTGATGTCCCGGTCGGTGATCTCGATCTTGCCGTCCTGCATGTCTTTGGGGTGAACAAACTTGATGTCGTCAATCAGGTTCAGTTCTTTCAGCAGCACGGCGCAGACCAGCCCGTCAAAGTCGCTGCGGGTCACCAGCCGGAATTTGCTTTCGCTCATGGAAGTCCTTTATTCGACACGTGAATTTAATGGCTAACGGCTCTATGGTACACGCGGGCCGCAGGGCCAAAAGACCTAAACCGTGCATGTAAAGCCGGCCTGTTTGCGCCGACCGGTGGCCGTTCCTGTCAGGTCGGCCTGGCCGGTGTTATCGTGTCGAGCTAGGTAATGAGCATGGTGTTCCTTGCCGCCCTGAATTGATCAGTCGATATCTTTCATGTTCGAAATCTTCCCCTGGAACCCGCACCTTGAAACGGGCATTGCACTGGTTGATGAGCAGCACCGCAAACTGGTTGAGCTGATCAACCGGCTGGCCGAGCAGCATGTACAAGGCGCCAACGAGGCCGCCATTCAGGGCATTCTGGCCGAACTGGTCGACTACGCCCACTACCACTTTGAGTCTGAAGAAGGCATTTGGCAGCAAGACCTGAGCGGCAACACCTGGATGGACCAGCACCTGCAGGCGCATCGCCAGTTTTTTGATCACGTGGTGGCGCTGCAGCAAAGTCAGCGACCGTTCCAGGCGGTGCTTGATGACTTGTTTGCCTTCCTCACCCAATGGCTGGCGTCGCATATTCTGGACAACGACAAGCGCATGGCTCTGGCACGCCAGGGGGTGACCGAGGGCTTGACCCTGGAGGCCGCCCACAGGCGCGCCGACGAGCAAATGCGCGGTGCCACCGGCGTGCTGATTCAGTCGGTGCTGACCATGTACCAGGCCGTGTCGGCCCAGGCCCTGGAGCTGATGCACGAGAAACTGGCTCGCCAACGCGCCGAGCAAGCCCTGCTCAGCAGCCATCAGCGCTGGCAGTTCCTGCTACATGGCGAGGCGGGTCAGGCGCAGGTGACTGGCTCACCGCTCGAGAAAACGCTGCGCACCATCATCGACACCGTACCCGCCGGTCTGGTCGTGGCAGACGCCCAAACGCGCCGCTTTGTCTTTGCCAACGCCTGGTTCTGCCAGATGCTGGGGTACAGCCAGGATGAGCTGATGGGCATGGGCCCGATGGATATTCACCCCGCCGAAGTGCTGGCCCAGATTGAGGCCGACTTCCAGCGCATGACGGCGGGTAACCAAAAAAGCGCGCTGGCCATTCCCGTGCGGCGCAAGGACGGCAGCACCTTTATCGTTAATATTGAACGCGTGCCGGTGGCGCTGGGCGGGCAGACCAACGTGTTGGCCATCTTCACCGACATCACCGAGCGCCACCGTGCTGAAACGGCGCTTAAGGCCAGTGAATCGCATCTGCACACACTGGTGGACACGATCCCCGACCTGATCTGGCTGAAAGACGCGAACGGCGTTTACTTGTCGTGCAATCCAGCGTTTGAGCGCTTTTTTGGCGCATCTGAGACTGCCATCGTTGGCAAGACGGATTTCGACTTTGTGCCCCGGGCGCTGGCTGAGTCGTTTCGCTTGCATGACAGCGCCGCCATGGCCGCCCAGTGCCCGTTGGTCAACGAAGAGTGGGTTACCTACGCCGACAACGGCCAGCGAGCCCTGCTGGAAACCACCAAGGTTCCGATGCGCGATAGCGGGGGCCAGCTGCTCGGTGTTCTGGGCATCAGCCACGATATCACCGAGCAACGTGCCGCTGCGGTGGCCCTGGAGGGGGAGCGCCTGCGCATGCAAAGCGCGATTGATGCCGCCCAGGCAGGCACTTGGGAGTGGGACATTGCCGCCGATGTGATTCGCTTCAGTGAGCGCACGGCCGCCATGCTGGGTTACCCGGGCCTTCTGCTCCGACAAGGCCGGTACGGTATGTATGTCTCGTGGATCCATCCCGAAGACTATCCGCGCCAGCAAAAGGCGATGGCGCTGCATCTGGAGGGTGAGCTGCCCAGCTTTGAGTTGGAATTGCGGATGCGCCACAAGGACGGCCATTGGGTCTGGGTGCGCAGTCTGGGCCGTGTGATGCAGCGCAGTGCCGATGGCAAGCCCTTGCTGGTGGCGGGCATCAACATCGACATCAATGAA
>JAUXQA010000191.1 GCA_030683195.1 Rhodoferax sp.
TCCTTGTAGCCCGTGAGCTTGTCCATGACCATCGCCCCCGCCACGGCCGACTTGGCACCCGGCAGCGCTGCCAGTTTGCCCGGACGGACTGTGCCTTGGGCGAGCGCCTCCCGTCCAGCCCACGAGGCCATGGCCGCGCCAGCCACACCTGTAGCCATGAGTTTCATGAGGTCCCGACGCCCTGCATAAATGTCTCGCGGAGTGATCTCGCTGGACAACGTATGGTTAAAGCCGTCGTGATGGGTTTTGATCAGCATGGTGTATTCCTTGTTATGAATGAGTCGGGGAACGAAGCCTGTTCTTACAAGACGGGGCGCCGGTTGCGTCCAATGACCGGGCGACTACAAGGTGCCGTAGCTGTGCAAGCCGCTCAAAAACATATTGACACCGATAAAGGCAAAAGTCGTTACCGCCAAGCCGGCCAGGGCCCACCAGGCCGCTACCGTGCCACGCAAACCCTTCATCAGGCGCATGTGCAGCCAGGCGGCGTAGTTCAGCCAGACGATCAGCGCCCAGGTTTCCTTGGGGTCCCAGCTCCAATAGCCGCCCCACGCATCGGCTGCCCACAGGGCACCCAACACGGTGGCAATGGTGAAGAACGCAAACCCCACCGCGATGGATTTGTACATCACATCGTCCAGAATCTCGAACGACGGCAGGCGCGAGGCAATCTGGCGGCGACCCAGCAAAATGCCGCCAATCATCAACGCCGAAATACCGAAATACACCGCCCAATAGTCACTCAACCCACCCGTGGGCGACTGGCGAAACACAATGGGCTCAAAGCACAACACAATGCCCAGCAACCACAGGGGCGCCAACTTGTACCAGCGTGTCTCGGAGGCCTGCTGCTTGATGAGGTACGCAAAGGCCACCATGGCGGCCAGCGCAAAGGTGCCGTAACCAATGAAATTGGCCGGCACATGCAGCTTCATCCACCAGCTCTTGAGGGCGGGCACCAAGGGTTGAATCTCATGAGCCCCCCGCACCAGCGTGTACCAGAGCAAGAAGCCCACAGCAGCGCTGACCACCAGCATGACAAAAGCGCCCAGGGCGCGGGTCTTGTACTGGTCTTCAAAGTAGAGATAAAACGCAGCCGTCATCCAGCAAAACATGATGAACACCTCGTACAGGTTGCTCACGGGAATATGACCCACATCGGCGCCCAGCAGGTAGCTTTCATACCAGCGCACCATCGTGCCGATCAGAGCCAACGCGACCGCCACCCAGAGCAGCCGGGAGGCAATCAGGGCCATGGCATCGCCCTGACGGCTTGAGAACATGCCGATCCAGTAAAAAATGGTGCTCATGAAGAACAGCACACTCATCCACAAAATAGCCGACTGGCTGGAGAGAAAATATTTGAGCCAGAACACGTTGTCCGCGTTCGCCAGCGTGCCCTGATAAGACGCGATACCCAGCAACGACAATCCGGCCACCGCCAGCATCAGGGTTCGCAAGGGCCGCCAAAACCAGGCCAACGCAATGGCGCTGGGCACGGCGCCCAGCAAAATGACCTGCTCGTAGGCATCCATGGCGTCGTGGTAACGCATAAACACAAACAAGGCACCGGCCACCACAACGACAGCAAATGCCCA
>JAUXQA010000192.1 GCA_030683195.1 Rhodoferax sp.
ACGCTGGACATGCTGAAAGAACACGGCTGGTCGGCGACTCGCTGCATTCCGCACGGTGGCCACCAGATGTCGCTCAACATTGCAGCAGGCCTGGGTCTGGGTGGCAATGAGTCTTACCCTGATCTGTTCCAGCCTTTCGGCGGATTTCCGGATGGCGTCAAGGTGATCGATGGCCATGTGACGTTGCCTGATCTGGTGGGTATCGGCTTTGAAGGCAAGGCGGATCTATACGCCCACATGCAGGCTTTGTCGGCCTGATTGACATCAATACAAGAGGAGACAACATGTCATCAATATTCCCGTTTTTTAAAGCCATAAGCGTCCTGCTCATGGCCTCGGTGTCATGTGCTGCCAAAGCGGAGTTTCCGGAAAAGCCCATCACCTTGGTGGTTCCATTTGCCGCTGGCGGTCCCAGTGACAAGATTGCCCGCGATGTGGCGGAAGCATTGAGAAAACCGCTCGGCGGGAAGACTGTGATTGTCGAAAACGTGGGCGGGGCAGGCGGCACCATCGGTGCCGCCAAAGTGGCCAAAGCCAACCCGGACGGATACACCCTTCTGGTGCACCACATTGGCATGGCTACGGCGCCTGCGCTCTACCGAAAACTGCCTTTCAAGGTGCCGGACGACTTTGAGTACCTGGGGTTGATCAACGAAGCGCCATCCATCCTGATTGGAAGCAATTCACTCCCCGCCGCCAACTTCCCGGAATTGCGCAAATTGATTGCCGAACGCAAGGACAAGATCAATTTGGCGAATGCAGGTCTGGGTTCTGCCTCGCACTTGTGTGGCTTGATGTTTCAAAGTGCCATGCAGACTGAGTTGACCACGGTGCCGTACAAGGTTACAGCGCCGGCCATGACCGACATTATTGGCGGGCAGGTGGACTTGATGTGTGAACAAGCCATTAATGCCGTGCCACAAATCGAGGGTAGAAAAGTCAAGGTCTTTGGTGTCACCAGCACGCAGCGCATGACCCCGCCGCTGCTGGCAAGCGTACCGACCCTGAGCGAAAGCGGGTTGAGCGATTTCAGTGTCTCTGTTTGGCATGGCCTGTACGCCCCGCGTGGCACGCCCCCAGCGGTGCTGGCCAAACTCAACCACGCCCTGAAGGCCGCGCTGAAAGATCCCGATTTGATCAAGCGTCAGGAGGCATTGGGTATCAGTGTCATTTCTGACAGCCGACTCGAACCCGCCAACCACCGGAAATTCGTGGAATCAGAAATGGCGCGTTGGTCAAAAGTCATCAAAGCGGCCGGACAGTACGCAGATTAACTCACCCCTCAATCCAACCAGAAAGGTGCTGAAAAGCGCCTTTTCAATTTAGACATGCCAAAACGCAATGCCGACGACCTGAGACAGGCCGCGCTCAACTATCACGAGTTTCCCGTGCCCGGCAAGATTGCCGTTGCCGCCACGAAACAATTGCTCAACCAGCATGACTTGGCCTTGGCGTACTCCCCTGGGGTTGCCGCGCCCTGCGAGGAGATCGTGAAAGATCCGGCCAACGCCTTTCGCTACACGAGTCGCGGCAACCTGGTGGGGGTGATTACGAATGGCACGGCCGTGCTGGGTCTGGGAGACATTGGTCCATTGGCCGCCAAACCCGTGATGGAGGGCAAAGGGGTTTTGTTCAAGAAGTTTGCCGGCATTGACGTTTTCGATATCGAAATTTCAGAGAAGAACGACCTCGACAAGCTCATCGACATCATTGCCGCCCTTGAGCCTACTTTTGGCGGCATCAATCTTGAAGACATCAAGGCACCGGATTGTTTTTACGTGGAACGCAAGCTGCGTGAGCGCATGAAAATTCCTGTTTTTCATGACGATCAACACGGCACAGCCATTGTGGTGTGTGCCGCTATCCTCAATGGCCTCAAGGTGACCGGAAAGGACTTGCATGCCGTCAAGCTGGTGACCTCAGGGGCCGGTGCGGCCGCGCTGGCTTGTTTGAAGCTGCTGGTCAAGTTGGGTATGCCACGCACAAACATCTTTGTGACTGACCTGGCTGGGGTGGTTTATGAAGGCCGCACTGAACTGATGGACGAAGACAAGATTCAGTTCGCACAAAAGACATCGGCCCGTGAACTCGGTGAAGTCATTGAAGAAGCGGATATTTTTTTGGGCCTTTCGGCCGGCGGCGTACTCAAGCCCGAGATGGTCAAGCGGATGGCTGCTGACCCGATTATTTTTGCTTTGGCGAACCCCAGCCCGGAAATATCGCCAGAGGCCGCCAGGGCCGCTAGGCCCGATTGCATCATGGGCACCGGACGCTCCGATCACCCCAACCAAGTCAACAATCTGCTTTGTTTTCCATATATTTTTCGGGGCGCGTTGGATTGCGGTGCGACCACAATCAATGACGAAATGGAAACGGCCGCCGTGTACGCCATCGCCGAGTTAGCGCAAGCGGAGCAAAGCGATGTGGTAGCTGCAGCGTACACCGAAGAGGCGCTGTCTTTCGGTCGCAATTTTCTCATTCCGAAGCCGTTTGATCCTCGCTTGATGATCAGGATTGCGCCTGCCGTGGCGCAGGCTGCAGCCGACAGCGGTGTTGCCTCGCGGCCGATCAAGGACATGGATGCCTACCGTGAGCAACTTCAAAATTTCGTCTACGCCTCCGGCACCACCATGAAGCCAATCTTCGCGGCTGCAAAGTACGCGCTCAGGAAGCGCATTGCTTATTGCGAAGGGGAAGAGGAGCGCGTCTTGCGAGCTGCTCAAATCGTGGTGGACGAAGGCCTCGCCCGGCCCACATTGATCGGTCGCCCTGCTGTTATTGCGCAACGAATTAAAAAGTTTGGTCTGCGTCTGATCGAACAGCTGAACTACGACGTTGTCAACGTCGAAATGGATGACCGTTACCGCGACTTCTGGCAGTCCTACCACCGCATGACGGAGCGCACGGGCGTCACTGCGCAGATCGCCAAGATTGAAATGCGTCGGCGTCTTTCCTTGATTGGTTCCATGCTCCTGCACGAGGGCCATGTCGACGGCATGATCTGCGGTACTTGGGGAACCAACCCCATGCACCTGAGTTACATCGATCAGGTCATTGGCAAGCGCAAAGGCGCCAGCACCTATGCCTGCATGAACGGTCTGATGCTGCCGGGCCGTCTGGTGTTTCTGGTGGACACCCATGTCAATTACGATCCCACGGCTGAACAGTTGGCAGACATCACAGTCATGGCTGCTGAGGAAATGCGCCGCTTTGGAATTCAACCGAAGACCGCCCTGCTGTCGCATTCAAATTTTGGTTCATCCAACCACCCCAGCGCCGTAAAAATGCGCCAACTCCTGGCGCTGGTCCGGGAGCAAGCGCCCTGGCTTGCCATTGAAGGTGAAATGCATGGGGACATTGCGCTGGACGAACACGCGCGCAAGGCACTGGTGCACAGCAGTGGCTTTGCCGGAAGCGCCAACCTTCTGGTACTACCCAACCTGGATGCGGCCAACATCGCCTACAACCTGTTGAAAACTGCCGCAGGGGGCAACATTGCCATTGGTCCCGTGCTGCTGGGTGCGGCCAAAGCGGTGCACATTCTCACCCCCAGCACCACGGTCAGGCGCATCGTCAACATGACGGCATTGACGGTGGCTGATGCGAACGCCCGAATTGACTAAATCAGCAGGGGTTTGATTGAGTTCAAGGGTTCGGCGGATGAGCTGCGCACAGGGGTGATCCGTCCACCCAGCCCTTGGCCTGGTGGATCGGCATGGGCTTGCTGAATGCGGTGGATGGCGTTGACAGTTTCCGGTTGGGCCAGGTTTTATCCGCCTGAATGTGAACGCTATGCTGCGCGGTATCCCGAAGTAATGGCCTTGCGCGCTGCCAAGCCGTGATGCACGTCATTGCCCGCCAGTATGAAGACCGCCACCACATGCACCAAATCCTGCGACTGTGATTTGAGGCTGCTGGCAGCAGCGGCCATTTGCTCTACCAGCGCGGCATTTTGTTGGGTCACCTGGTCCATTTGCATCACGGCTTCGCCCACTTGCGACACCCCCAGGCTTTGCTCGCTGCTAGCCGCACTGATCTCCCCCATGATGTCGGTCACCCGGCGAATGCTGCTGACCACTTCGCTCATGGTGACGCCGGCCTGATCGACCAGTCGGGAGCCCTGCGCCACCCGGTCTACGCTGGCACCAATCAGGCCTTTGATTTCTTTGGCTGCTTGGGCAGAGCGTCCGGCCAGAGCGCGTACTTCGCTTGCCACGACCGCAAAGCCCCGACCCTGTTCGCCCGCGCGCGCGGCTTCCACAGCCGCGTTCAAGGCCAGGATATTGGTCTGAAAGGAAATCCCGTCAATCACACTGATGATGTCAAAAATTCGTTTGGATGAATCGTTGATGTGCCGCATGGTTTCCACCACTTCGGCCACCACGGTACCCCCACGGATAGCCACCTCGCTGGCGTTTTGTGCCAACTGGTTGGCTTGATGGGCGTTGTCGGCATTTTGCTTGACTGTGGCGCCGAGTTGCTCCATCGATGCGGCTGTTTCTTCAAGTGAGCTGGCCTGCTGCTCGGTGCGGGCACTCAGATCATGGTTCCCGTGGGCGATTTCGGAACTGGCAGTGGCAACACCTTCGGAGCCTTGGCGCACATCTGAGACCACCTGCGACAAACTGGCCCGCATCGACTCCAGCGCGGTGATCATGCGACCCAATTCGTCGTCCCGCTCGGCCACCAGTGTGGTTGATAAATTGCCAGCCGCCATGTCGCTAATGGCGCGTTCGACCATCTCAACCGGGCGAACGATGGCCCGAAAGGTTAACCAGGCCACCATCAGCAAACCCAGCAGGCACAACGTGCCCGTTACGGTCCCGATCAACAACCATTGCCGGCTTTGGGCCTTGGCATCCAGGTAGGCATCGCGTGCCTGCTTTTGCGTCACGGGAATGAGTAGCTGAAAAGGTTTGACGACGTCTTTGTGCAGCAGGGGCCAATCGTCCTCCAGCACGGTGGTGAGCATTGTTTTGTCTTTACCGATATACCCCTTTTCCAGCTTCCCCAGCGTAGCATTCACCAATGGCCAGTTCCCCTTTAGATCCTTGAATAGAGGGGCGACTTCGCCCTCGGCGAATATGACCATCGAGGCGGGTTGCAACTCAGCCCACAGCGTGACGATTTGGGTCTGTGACTCCTTCAGATGATTCAACGACCCCTGCACGGGGAGTTGATCCAGCAACACCCCTGCAGCCCGAAAACGCACCTCCAGCAGTGTGTTTTCCAGGCGTTGCAGGCGAACCAGGGTTTCGGTGTGCTGCTCATAGACATTCGCCAGCGCCGCATCGCTGATCCGGTTGGACCCAATGACTACGCCCACGAGAACAGCAACGCCCAAAACGGCAAACGCTGACAACATCAGTAAACGGCTTTTGATCGACAGATGAATGGCCATCAAGGCGCCTCCCCATTCAATTAATCAGTTGGTTTTTACTGGGTTGGCAATCCTGCTTTGACCCATTCAGGCATGCCGCCACGAAACCATTGGATCTTTGAATAACCGGCTTTTTGTGCCACAACCGCAGCTTTGTAGCTCTTCCAGCATTCACCGGAGTTGCAAAACAGCACCAGTGGTGCCGACTTGTCGACGGGCAACTTGCTCAGGTCGAATTGATCCTGCGTGGCATCAAAGCTGATGTCTTTCGTGCTTTTTTCCTTGTAGGGCACGTTTTTGGCGCCCTTGATGGTTTTCTCGGCGAATTCACTGGCCACCCGGGTGTCAATCACCACCACACCGCTGTCGATCATTTTTTTTACATCCGCGGCATTGATCAACTTGGTGCCGGCCAGGGTGGCCGGCGTATCCGAGGCCCAAACCGGGGCGCTCATCCCTGCGGTCAATGCAAAGGCTGCGGCCCATTTCAAATACGTGCGCTTGTTCATGGCGTTCTCCAAAAAGGTCAAAAAAGGGGTTGTCGCCAAAAAATCAGCTTGTCAAGCGCAGGTCAAGTTCTGAGCATTGCACCGGAGGCTGCTGTTCAGGTCTGCTGACAACTCTATGAGAAAACGTGTACTTTCTCTGTAGGGAGATATTGATTTTTTGTGTAGTCAGTTTGTGACGATTGAAGCGGACCCTGAATTTGGGGCCGGTGTTTAAACGGGATGCTGTCTGACGTAACCGGCATTCACTGACTGAATCAATGAAGCACAGATTTCAGGCAAAGCAACACTTGTCGCTCTTAGCTAGACACTGCCTTCAAGCAAGTCACCAAAGAAGGTGCAGTCGGTGTGGTGATCCAGATCCAGGGCGATTGGTGGTGCCTCGTCGGCAACGTACCCAGCCTTATCGTGGGTTACAAGCAGTTTGTAGAAGGCATTGCGGCCAATCCCCAAGCGTTTACCCCTTCAGTTGGACCCGCGTGGCGCCCAAGCAGTAACCGGCTGACTGGTATGCCGTGCGCGGTACTGCGTGTTGACGCCAAAGGGCCATGCCGTTGTGTGACGGGCTGACCGGAGATCCTCCGTCAGGCGTTTCGTGCCAGTCGCAGGCCGCTGAACTGCCACTGCGCATCGGGTGGGAAAAAATTGCGGTAGCTCGCGCGGATGTGACTTTGCGGCGTGGCGCACGAGCCACCGCGCAGCACAAACTGGTTGCACATGAACTTGCCGTTGTATTCACCCACCACACCTTCCCAGGCTTGGTACCCCGGGTAAGGGTTGTAGTTGGACTGCGTCCACTCCCAGACGTCGCCAAAGAACTGCGCAGGCGAGTCGTCGCTGTGCGGCTGTGGCACCGGCTGGTAGAGCGCCTGGTCGGCAAAGTTGGCGGTTTGTGCCGTTTTCAAGGGCAGGGCGCGGGCGGCCAGTTCCCATTCAAATTCCGTGGGTAGGCGTGCATCAGCCCAACGCGCCAGTGCATCCGCCTCAAAATAGCTGAGGTGGCAAACTGGCGCCGTCGGGTTTACGGCCTGCAGTCCCTGAAGTGTGAAGTACTGACAGTCGCCTGCTTTGCCCTGCCAGTACAACGGCCACCGGCGCGCACCCATCGTGACCCAATCCCAGCCCATTGACAGCCAGAGCTCAGGCCGCTGGTAGCCGCCGTCGGCGATGAACGCCATCATCTCGCCGTTGGATACCGGCCGGCTGGCCAGCTCAAAGGGCGCAATAAACACGCGGTGGCGCGGCGTCTCGTTGTCAAAGGCAAATTCGCCGTCCAGGGGCGCGTCATACCCATGGCTGACCAGGCCACCGGCGTACGCATGCCAGCGCAGGGGTTGAGTCTGGACCACCGCTTGTGGCTGGGGTGCCATGTAAGCGCTCTGCCGCGGATTGATGGACAACGCATGCTTGATGTCAGTCAGCAGCAGTTCTTGGTGCTGCTGCTCGTGGTGCAGGCCCAGTGTGATGAGCGGGGCCAGTTCGCTCCGGGTACCTTGGTTCGCCGTCGTCAGCAGCTTGAGCACCCGCGCATCCACCTGTACACGGTAAACCATCACCTCCTGCAGCGTGGGTCGGCTCACCAGCCCGCGCTGGGCGCGGGGGTGCTTGTCGCCGATGCCGTTGTAGTAGCTGTTGAACAGCACCCGAAAGTGTCCATCAAACGGCGTGAAGGCGGCTTCAAACCGCTCCAGCACGAAGGTTTCGAAAAACCACGTGGTGTGCGCCAGGTGCCATTTGGCCGGGCTTGCATCCGGCATGGACTGGAGTTGACAGTCCTCGGCGCTCAGCGGCGCAATCAAGCGCTCGGTTTGCTGGCGGATCCGTTGAAAATTCCGGGCCAGGTCAGCAGCAAGGTCGTCAAAATCGGAGGTGGCATGCATAGTCATCAATCTCGTTAAGCGGGGCTCGCAGCAACGCTAAAAAATACAAGGAGCCATGAGCGAATGGTTTGCCTGCTGTGCAAAAAAACGGCCGTGATGCATTCGGAGTGAATTGTGGCACCACAGAGTGGAGTTTCTGCAGCCTTTGATGCGGGCAATGACTCGCCGGCCACTGGCCTCGCTATTTGCCTACAATGATCTCATTGCAATCATCAGGAGCCTGTGCATGAGCAGTATTACCGTTCGAAACCTCGACGAGGCTGTCAAAAACTGTTTGCGTGTGCGGGCTGCCCAGCATGGCTGGTCCATGGAGCAAGAGGTGCGGCTCATTCTTCAGCAAGCGGTGGCTCCGATGCAGGCGGGGCAGGTCAGCTTTGCTGAGCGCGTGAATCGTCGGTTCGCGGGTCTGCAAGTCGAGTCCCTGCCGATTCCAGAGCGCCAGAGTGCACGCACGCCACCAGCCTTTGACCCTTCATGAGCCAGGGCTTTCTACTGGATACGAATGTGCTGTCTGAACTGATGCGGGAGCAACCTGCCGCTGCTGTGCTGAGCTGGTTTAGCCATAACTCGTTGGCCAGCATGCAGACCAGCACCATCACCCAAGCCGAAATCCTCACGGGTATTGCGTTGTTGCCCGCAGGCAAGCGCCGCACGGCTCTTGCCTTGGCCGCCGAGCAGATGTTTGAGGAAGACTTTGCGGGGCTCTGTCTCGCGTTTGAGGCCGCAGCAGCCAAAAATTATGCCGTGATCGTGGCGGCCCGGATGCGGCAAGGGCATCCCATTTCGACCGAAGATGCGCAAATTGCAGCCATTGCACTGGCTGCCGGGCTCATTGTGGTCACCCGCAATACCAAAGACTTTGACAACATTGCTGACCTGCTTTTGGTGAATCCCTGGCAAGACGCTGCATCCCATTAGTCGCTTGCATCCACCCGGTGCTGCATTGAGATCATCCGCCAGGTCAGCCCAAGTGGCGTGTCGGTCTTGAAGGACACCAGTTTGCGGGAAAGCCGCAGCATCTCGATGCCTTGGCGCAAATTGGCTCCCACTTGCCCCTCCACCTTGTCGGCGTTGGAGATCACCCGGTCGAGGTGGCCGTGGATGCGAAGCAGGCCGGCGGCGGTCTTGCTGCCCACCTTGGGCACACCCGGTATGCCGTCCACGGCGTCGCCCATGAGGGCCAGCAGGTCACCCATCTGGGCGGGTTTGACGCCGAATTTCTCCAGCACATAGGCCTCGTCACGCCAGGTGCTTTTGAAGTGGTCGTAAATGCACACCTGGTCGTTGAGCAGCTGCAAGAAGTCCTTGTCGGTCGACACAATGATGACCCGCTGAGAGTTGGCAGCGCACCATTTTTCAGCCAGAGTGGCAATGGCGTCATCCGCTTCGATGCCCTCGATGGCAATCGAGTGCAGGCCCAGGTTCTGCAAGCCATGCTGGATGGCTGGCAGGGCCTCCCGCAGGGGTTGCGGCATGGGTTTGCGGTGGGCTTGGTAAGGCGCATAGAGGTCGTGCTTCCAGGTGCGGCCCCCATGGTCAAACACCGCTACGGCGTGGGTCGGGTTGTGGGTTTTAAGGGCGCGTTTGAAGGAGGCCAGGCTGGAGGCGAGGGTGTCTGCGATCTTGGCATCGTCTTCCAGCCCAGGAACCGCTTCGTGGATACGCCGGATGATGTTCAGCGCATCAAGAATCAATAGAGCCATGGTGTGATCATGCTGGTTTTAAATATTTAATAGCATCTGAGGCAATGGATACGCCGGCTGGAGTGCCCAAAGGCGCCAAAATTGCCGCCAGGTCCGCTGCATCAAATTTGGTTGCGCCAGCGCCGTCGTGGCCCAGCACACTGTTGGTCAGCGCCAGTTTTCGGGCCTGCAACTCCAGCATGCGCTCCTCAATGCTGCCCTGCACCACCAGCTTGTATACAAACACCGGCTGATCCTGGCCGATGCGGTGGGCGCGCGCGGTAGCTTGTTCCTCCACGGCGGGGTTCCACCACGGGTCCATGTGGATCACGGTGTCGGCGGCGGTGAGGTTCAGGCCGAGGCCGCCAGCTTTCAGGCTGATCAACAACACGGGGACCTCTTGCGCCTGAAAACGCTGCACCACGCTGGCGCGCGCGGGGGACGGGGTCTGGCCGGTCAGGCTGAGAAAGGGCAGTTTCAGCATCTGCAGCTGCTCTGCAATCAGCTCCAGCAGCTCGGTGAACTGCGAGAACACAAGCACGCGGCGCCCCTCAGCTACCAGTTCCGGCAGCAGGTCGCCCAGCAGTTCCAGCTTGGCGCGTTCCATGCCGGGCGAGGGCTTGTTGCCTTTGACCAGATGCGGGTCGCAACAGACCTGGCGCAGCTTGAGTAGCGCATCCAGAATGGTGATTTGCGCGCCCTTGAAACTCTGGCGCTGCAGCACGCGGCGCACCTGTACATCGGCGGCCACCCGCACGCTCTCATACAGCTCGCGCTGCTGGCCTTGCAATTGCACACGCTGGATGACCTCGGTGCGCGGGGGCAGTTCGCTGGCCACGTCCTGCTTGCGCCGGCGCAATATGAAGGGGCGCACGCGCTGGGCCAGCAGGGCCGCGCGCAGGGTTTCGCCGTTTTCCTCAATGGGCTTGCGCCAGCGCACGGCAAACTGGCGCGCGTCGCCCAGAAAGCCGGGCATCAGCCAGTCAAACTGCGCCCACAGTTCGCCCAGGTGGTTTTCCATGGGCGTGCCGGTCAGGCACAGGCTGTGGCGGGTTTGGAGGCGACGCAGTGCGCGGGCGCTGCGGCCGCTGGCGTTTTTGACCATCTGCGCTTCGTCCAGGATCACCAGGTGAAAGCGCTGTGCAGCCAGCGCGTCCATATCGCGCCACAAGAGCGGGTAGGTGGTCAGCACCAGATCGTGATCCGGCATCTGGGCAAACAGACCTTCGCGCTGTGGCCCTTGCAGGGTCAGCAGGCGCAAACCCGGGGCCATGCGCTGCGCCTCCAATTGCCAGTTGAAGATCAGGGAGGTGGGTAGCACCACCAACACCGGCAGGTCGAGCCGCCCGGCGTGTTTTTCAATCAGCACATGGGCTAGGGCTTGCGCGGTTTTGCCCAGGCCCATGTCGTCGGCCAGAATGCCGCCCAGGCTGTGCACGCGCAGGTATTGCAGCCAGGCCACGCCTTCGAGCTGGTAGGGGCGCAGTTGCACGTGCAGGCCCTCGGGTGCGGCAACAAACTGCGGTGTGCCTGTGGTGCTCAATCGTTTGGCCAAGGTGGCCAGGCCCAGGTCGCCCTCCAACTGCCAGGCGTTGTGCAGCCCGACGCGGTGGGTGTCCAGCAGGCTGGTACGCAGGGCATCGAGCCGGCGGGCTTCCCAGGCACCCAGGCGCAGCGCACCCTGGTTTTGGGGTCGGTTCGGGTCGGTCAGCAGGTCCAGCATCGCGCTGACGATGGCTTTGAGTGGGGCGGTCGGCGCGTCGATGCGCTTGCCACCGGGCGCGCGCAAAGATATCAGGGTCAGGTCGTCGATAGCGGCGATCTTCGCCGCGTTGAGCCAGCGGGCGTCGCGGCGCAGCAGATCGGCCAGCATCGGGGCCAGGTCCAGCGTCTGGCCGTCGATGTCGATGCCCAGGCTCAGCAGCCAGGCTCCTTCGCGCGCGGGCAGGTGCAGCTTCTCTACACCCCGCTCGGGCTTGACCAGCGGGCTATTCAGTTCCTTGCCCAGCACCTCGCCGGTGTCCGGGCTCACCACCAGCCGCCAGCGTTCCACTGCCACGCTCTCATGGGCAAAGCCGGCTTGCACCACCACCGACCAGCCTTTTGCCTGCAGTTTTGGGATTTGATCGGCCCAGAAGTCGCCAAAGAATTCTTCTTGGGGGAGCGTCCACACGGCGCCCAGCGCCGGACTGTACTCCGGGCTGCGCCACTGAAACGTGCTTTTTTCCAGAGGAACAAAGCCCATGTCCCATACCCGATCCATGGCGTCGGCTTCGGCCGCCAAGTCGCGCTGCATGTGAACCACCGGGCCGCCGGTGTCATGCAAGTCTTGAATCGCTGGGGGCCGCTTGTTCAGGATGGAGGTGGGCGCCGGCGTGTGCCAACTGTCGCCTGCATCGGTCTGGTAGGTCCAGTCGAAATGGGCCACCGTGACGCTGTCACCCCGGGGGCCGAGTTTGCCCTGGGGCTTGAGGCCCAGCAGCCCATCGCCCCGATCCAGGGTTTGCAAGGTGATGCGTGGGCGAAAGATGCCGATGGCACGGCCCGCCGCCGCCTGCGAGAGACCTGTTGACACCTTAGCGTGGCAGGGCGGGCTGCGGCACGCTGAAGGTCAAATTTCCCCACAGGCTGTCCCAGTCAATACCCTGCACTCCCACGGCGGGCACCATGTGCACCACGCTCACCATCCAGCCGCCAGCGTAGGGCAGGTTGAATGTCACGGCGCCCGCAAGTGTGGTGGTGGCCCGGATGATCAGCGTTTGCCCGTCACGTTTGTGCCAGGCCCGGACCAAGGCGCCGGCCAGAGGTTGGTCGTCAAACAGCACCCTCACACCCAGCGCCTCGCCGGGTTGCAGCTTCAGCGGGTCGTTCAGCAGCATCACTTCCAGCCGCTGGCCCACGCGCTGCGCGTAGGTGGCATCGGCTGGGGTGGATGTGAGCGTGCTGCTGGCCGGGCTGACCTGGATCAGTGTCTTGATATGCCGGCGAAAGCGCTCGCGCCCGGGGGTCTGGTCGACCCCGGCAGCCTCACGCTGGCGTTGCACAAAGTCCAGGCCTTCTTCGCGCAGGTAGGCGTGAAACTTCTCGGCGGGCAGTTCCAGGTTGATCGGCTGGCTGTCAAAGGCCAGCAGGTGGGTGCCCGGGGTGCCGAGCGGCAGGCCCAGATCGCCCACCGGTTGGCGGGCCGGCAGCAGGGCACGCAAATCCTCGCGACCTGTGGCGGTGTAGCGCTGAAATGATGCCGCTTTGGGAGCGGAGAAACCCACCAGCTCCCCCTCGAAATACTCGCCCACTTCCAGCACCAGCGGTGCTGTGCTGCCCAGTGGCAGCGGGTTGGGCAGCGGCTTGAACCAGTATTCATGGGCTTGCAGCGGTGCCCCGGTGCACAGGGCCAGCAGCAGGGCAAGTGGTTTGGCGTAGAGCTTGGTTGTCATGGGCCCAGAGCTTAACAAGCTGGGAGTCATGCGAAAAGCAGGACAATCGACGCCGTGCTGCAAATCTTCTTCATTACCTTCCCCTTTTTTGCTCTGGTGCTCTGCGGTTATCTGGCCGCGCGCCGGCGCATGTTGCCGCTGGAGGCTATTCCCGGCTTGAACAGTTTTGTGCTGTTTTTTGCGCTGCCCTGCATGCTGTACCGGTTTGGGGCGTCCACGCCGATTGCTCAGCTGCTGGATGCCAGCGTGTTTTTCACGTGGTTGCTGTGTGCGCTGGTCATGGTGGGGTTTGCGGTGGCCATCAGCCTGAACCGGCGCATCGGCTGGAACGACGCGTCCTTTGGCGCGCTGGTGGCGGCTTTTCCCAACACGGGTTTCATGGGCGTGCCGCTGCTGGTGGCTTTACTCGGGGCCCAGGCCGCAGGGCCGATCATCGTGACCATTGTGGTGGACATGGTGATCACCACCTCGCTGTGCATTGCGCTGTCGCGGCTGGACGGTGCCGATGAGCACGGCGCCAGCAAGGCGGTCAAAAATGCGCTCAAGGGGGTGGTGGCCAACCCCATGCCGTGGTCGATTTTGCTGGGTGGTGTGGCCTCGGCTGTGAGTCTGGAGTTGCCAGCGCCCGTGGCCAAAACCGTAGGCTTGCTGGCCGATTCGGCTTCACCCGTTGCCCTGTTCACCATTGGCGCGGTGCTGGCGCGCTCCCAGATGCTGGCCGCCCTGCACAGCCATGCACCCATGCGTATGAGCGACTACGTACCAATGGCTGCGCTCAAGCTGTTTTTGCACCCGCTCCTGGTGCTGCTGGTGGGCGCTGGCGCGATCAGTCTGGGCGTGCCGCTGGACCGCTTTGCGTTTACCGTGATGGTGCTTGTCGCGGCCCTGCCGAGTGCCAGCAATGTGTCCTTGTTGGCCGAGCGCTTTGGCGCAGACAACGGCCGAATTGCCCGCATCATTCTGGTGTCCACGGCTGCGGCCTTCGTGACCTTCACGGTGGCTGTGGCGCTGGTGCGCTAGATCTCAAAAACTCAGAACTTCACCCACTCAAACGCCCTGGCGAGCATCAATACCGCTACCATCAGCGTGAACCAGGCAAAGGCCTGTTGCAGGCGCCTTGCATCCAGTTTGCCCGCAACCAACCGCCCCAGCAGCAGGGCCACCACCGCACCCAGCGCAAATGGCTGCGCAATGTGCCAGGGCAGCGACCCCTGCATGGCCGCTGCTGTGACTCCGCTCACCGAAACCAAGGCAATCACGGCCAGGGAGGTCACCTGAATGCTGCGCGCGTCCAGATCGGTGTAGCGCGTGAGCGCGGGCACGATCACAAAACCGCCACCCACCCCCAGCAGACCACTCATCAAGCCGGAGACTAAACCGGTACCTGCCAACGCCCGGGCGCAGGGGCGCGTCCATGTCAGCCGGTGGTCACTGGGGCTCACGTGGCACGGCACGCTGACGGGGTCGATGTCCTGCGGTGCCCGCCGCTTCAGGATGCGCCAGGCGCTGTAGATCAGGACGAGTGCAAAGGCGCCGAGCAATGGGCGGTTGGGGATGTAGCGGGCCAGCAGCACGCCCAAAGGCGCCATCAGCATGCCCATGGCGCCTATCAATGCCGCTGCACGGTAGCGAACAATGCCCTGGCGCAGGCCCAGCACGGCGCCCAGTGCGGAAGCCAGGCCCACGGCCACTAAGCCCACCGGGGCCGCTTGCTGCACCGGCAAGTGCAGCCCAAAAACCAGCAAGGGTATGGCCAGCACGCCACCGCCAGCCCCGGTCAGGGCGAGTACCAGCCCGATGACCGCCCCCAGCGCCACGGTCACCATCCAGGTATCCATGAGCAGCAGTTCAGAGGGCGTTGACGGGGATCTTCAGGTAGACCACTCCGTTGTCCTCAGGCGGCGGCATGTGGCCTGCGCGCACATTCACCTGCACGGCTGGCAAGATCAGCACCGGCATGGCCAGAGTTTTGTCGCGCGCGGTGCGCAGGGCCACAAAGTCGGCCTCGGTCACGCCATCGTGCACATGGATGTTGTGGGCGCGCTGGTCTGCCACCGTGGTTTCCCAGGTGGCTTCACGCCCGGCGGGCGGGTAGTCATGGCACAGGTGCAGCCGGGTTTGCGACGGCAGTGCCAGCACCTTCTGGATTGACTGGTACAGCGTGGCTGCGTCACCGCCCGGAAAGTCGCAACGGGCGGTGCCGTAGTCCGGCATGAACAGCGTGTCGCCCACAAACGCGTCCTGGCCTATCACGTAGGTCAGGCAGGCCGGCGTGTGGCCAGGGGTGTGCATTACGCGCACCTCCAGGTCACCAATCCTGAATATTTGCCCGTCTTCGAACAAGTGGTCGAATTCGGCGCCCTCGGTGTTCATGTCCTTGGCGTTGAACACTTTTTTGAACACACCTTGCACCTCCCGAATGTGCTGCCCGATGCCAATGCCTCCCCCCAGTTGCGCTTGCAGGTAGGGGGCGGCCGACAGGTGGTCAGCATGGGCATGGGTTTCCAGCAACCAATCCACGGTGAGGTCGGCCTGCTTCACGTAGGCCACGACCAGATCAGCACTGGCGTGCGAGGTGCGGCCGGACTTGGGGTCGTAGTCCAGCACACTGTCAATGATGGCGGCCCGCTTGCGAACAGGGTCTGCCACCACGTAAGTCACAGTGAACGTGGCAGGGTCAAAGAACGACTGGATGGTGAGTTTTTGCATGATGAGGTGTTTGGTAGGGATGAACAAATGTTAAGTCTTAACTTATATTTATGCCAGTCCATGTCCGCAACCCAGGGAGTCGGTCATGGCTTTGGATCAGTCTGGACGGCGTGGGCGTCGCCGGCGACCCCAGAAAATGCCTGCTGCAAGAAGCCAATCACGGCGGGCAGATGCGCCTGCAGTGCCTCGCTGGGATCGTGCCCACCGTTCACCGCCAGGAGTTGCACTTGACCTGGCTGCCCGGCAGCGTGCAGGCGTTGTGCATCGGCAAAGGGCACCAACTCGTCTGCCGTGCCATGTACCAGCAGCACCGGGCAGTGCAGTTGTTTCATGCTGGCCAGCGGTGCAATATCGTCAAAGCGCGCACCAATCACCGCCTGCACATGGCGCATCACGTACCAGCCGAGCACGGGATAAGGAATGCGTGCCTCTGCCAAAAAGCTGCACATCACCTCACGCGGGTGCGCAAAGGCGCTCAGGCTCACCACGGCGCGCACGTCGGGGCGGCGGGTGGCACTCAGCAGGGCCGCACCGGCGCCGACCGAGTGGCCCATGACGGCCAGACGTTGGGTGTCAATGTGGGGGTGTTGGTGGAGCCAGTCCAGCCCGGCTTCAATGTCTTCGGAAAAACGGGGCAGCGATGTGTACGCGGCGTCGTCGCTCTCGCCATGGGAGCGGGCGTCCAGCAGCAGCACGGCAAAGCCCGCCGCGTGCAGCGGGGCCAGCGCAGGCAGCATGAGGCTGGCATTGG
>JAUXQA010000193.1 GCA_030683195.1 Rhodoferax sp.
GCAATGATGTCGTCCATGATGTCGCGTATGGAAATCATGCCCAGCACCTTGGCGCCCTCCACCACAGGCAGGTGGCGAATCTTCTTTTGACTCATGAGCGTCATGCAGGCATGGGTTCCGGTGGTGGGTGCCACTGAAATCACATTGGCGGTCATGATCTCGGCCACGGTTGTTTCCTTGGAGTTTTTACCCTGCAAGGCAACCTTGCGTGTGTAGTCTCGCTCAGAGACCACCCCGACAAGTTTGCCGTCATCAACGACGATCAGGGCGCCGACGCCGTACTCGGCCAACAAACGCAACGCCTCAAAGACAGTCACCGAAGAGGCAACCTGATAAACCGCCGCCTCACGGCTTTTTAACAATTCCATCACGGGTTTCATCAATGCTCCTTTAGATCGCCACAATTTGGTTTGTCAGTGTAGCCAAAGTGGCGTTGGCAGCAATAGCGTGTTTCAGGCCCGTCTGGCCATTCGCTTCTTTTTGGATCCAGATGCCTTGGCGCGGGCTGCCACCGCCAGGTCACGCACCCGGGCAATATCAGCATCGGTAAACACACCGTTCACGCCGGAGATGGCCGCCAGTTGCATGCCATGCTTGAGACCCAGTTTGTAAATCTCGCGCACCTTCTCCCATTCAATGTGGCGGCCCACGGTATAGCTCTCAAAGCGCCCCTCCAGTGCCAGCACAATGGTTTCTGCCAGACAGGCATAAGCCACATTTTTGGGCAAACCAATATTTTTCATCTCCACATCACCGGGCAGGTGAATCTCGCCGGATTCGATCACCAGCACATCCGGGCGCTTGGCCACCTCACTGGGTGGCAAGTCCAGGGGCCGCGCGACGTCGGTGATAACACAGCCCGGCTTGACCTTCATGATGTCCAGCACCTGCTTGCCGGCACCCGAGGTGGCGGTGACGATCATGTCCATGTCGGCAATGTTCTTGTCGGTGCAGGCCGACAGATGAATCCTGGCTTCCGGTGCCACCTTCAAAATGGATTCTTTGAGCGCCAGCAATTTGGCGGTCTCGGGAGACACCAGATACACCGTCTCGGCCACCATCGCCAGCAAACGGGCGCAGACCGAACCAATCGCACCCGAGGCGCCAACCACCATCGCCTTGAACTTGACCTTTTGCCCCGCGTCGGGTGCGGGCAGCAACTGGAGCCGCAGCAGGGCATCGTGCGCAGCCCACAGGGCGCCCGAGGCGCTGTAACTGTTGCCGGTAGTAATGGGCAGGGGCGCCCGTTTGGCCACCGTCACGCCGGCATCGCCCAACACCTTGGTGAACGCGCC
>JAUXQA010000194.1 GCA_030683195.1 Rhodoferax sp.
CCCCAAAAAATTTGAAGGATATATGGGTCAAAAACTGAAAATTGCAGGCTGGGTGTCTCTGGGTGTGATGGCAGGCGCGCTGACCACGGTGTCGCTGCAAACGGTGGCGCGCGGCACACTGGCGCCGCTTCCTCTGGAAGAGTTACAGCAATTGGCTGCAGTCTTTGGCATGGTGAAGAGTAACTATGTCGAACCCGTTGACGATAAAAAGCTGATAACGGACGCCATCGTCGGCATGGTCTCCAGCCTGGATCCGCATTCTCAATACCTGGACAAGAAGTCACTCAAGGAATTCAATGAGGGCACGACCGGCAAGTTCGTCGGTGTCGGCATCGAAATCTCCCAGGAAGAAGGCCTGATCAAGGTGGTGTCCCCCATTGAAGGCTCGCCAGCCTTCAGGGCCGGACTCAAGCCCAATGACCTGATCACCAAAATTGATGACACCCCGGTCAAGGGACTGGCATTGAATGAGGCCGTCAAGAGAATGCGTGGAGAGCCCAACACCAAGGTAATGCTCACGATCTTTCGCAAGTCGGAAAGCCGAACTTTTCCAGTCTCCATCACGCGGGAAGAAATTCGCACTCAATCGGTCCGCAGCAAGGTCATCGAGCCAGGATATGCCTGGATTCGTGTCAGCCAGTTCCAGGAAAGAACGGTGGCTGATTTCGCTCGAAAAATCGAGGATATCTATAAGGAAGAGCCTCAATTGAAGGGCTTGGTCCTTGATTTGCGCAACGACCCGGGCGGTTATCTGGACGCAGCCGTAGCCCTTTCGGCTGCATTTCTGCCGGAAAACGTGACGGTGGTTTCAGCCAACGGGCAATTGGCCGAGAGCAAGTTCACCTACAAAGCATCACCCCAGTATTACCAGCGCCGTGGAGGACCCGATCCGCTCAGACGCCTTCAGGAGGTCACCAAAGGCGCCCTGAAGAACATCCCTCTGGTGGTTCTCGTCAACGAAGGCTCGGCTTCTGCGAGCGAAATCGTGGCGGGGGCCTTGCAGGATCATCAACGCGCCAAGATTTTGGGAAGTCAGACATTTGGCAAAGGCTCGGTGCAAACTGCCGTATGTCTGGAGCCTTCGTTCCGCATGGACAACTGCCCCACTGCCGCACTGAAACTAACCACCAGCAGGTACTACACGCCCAGCGGCAAGTCCATCCAGGCCAGAGGGATCGTGCCCGACGTGATGATTGATGAAACAGAGGAAGGTAATTTGTTTGCTGCCTTGCGAACCCGCGAAGCAGATCTGGAGAAGCACTTGAATAGCGGGCAAGGCGCAGAGCAGAAAGACGAGGCGCGCGAAAAAGCCCGCGAAGAAGCCCGTAAAAAACTCGAAGAAGAGTTGAAAAAGCCTCTCGCAGAACGAAGAATGCCGGAATACGGGTCAGAGAAAGACTTCCAATTGATACAAGCCATCAACCAGCTCAAGGGGCTCCCTGTGATGGTCAGTAAAACCCTGGTAGAGCGCAAGGAAGAGAAAAAAGAAGAATAAGCCGTCCATGACTGATGATGAGTTGCTGCGCTACTCGCGCCACATTCTGCTGAATGAAATCGGGATCGAAGGCCAGGAGCGCATCACCGGCGGTCATGCCCTGATTATTGGCGCGGGGGGCTTGGGCTCACCTGTTGCGTTGTACCTGGGTTCGGCGGGTGTGGGTGAGATCACCGTGATCGACGATGACACGGTGGACATGACCAATTTGCAGCGCCAAATTGCTCACACCAGCGACCGGGTCGGCTTACCCAAGGTCGAGTCGATTCGGATGGCAATAAGTGCCATCAACGCGCACATCAAGGTCGACACTATTCAAGCCCGTGCTGACGCTGCTCTGCTGGACTCCTTGGTTGCGCAAGCGGATGTTGTGCTCGATTGCTGCGATAACTTCACAACCCGGCACGCCATCAACGCAGCCTGCGTCAAACACAAAAAGCCACTGGTATCCGGCGCTGCCATCCGCTTTGACGGCCAAGTCTGCGTCTACGACCCTCGCAGCGCGAGTTCACCCTGCTACGCCTGCCTTTTTCCACCCGATACCGGACTTGAGGAAACACGCTGCGCCACCATGGGCGTCTTCGCTCCTTTGGTAGGAATCATTGGCTCCATGCAGGCAGCTGAAGCCCTGAAGCTGCTCAGTGGCGCAGGCAAACCACTTACGGGACGACTGCTCATGCTGGATGGTAGGTCCATGGAATTCACAGAAATCGGCATTTCACGCCAAGCCGGCTGCCTCGTCTGCGGGGAGCTGCACCACGAGGTGAGTCCGGCCGGGCGATAGCATCTGCAAGCTGGTCAAAGAGAAA
>JAUXQA010000208.1 GCA_030683195.1 Rhodoferax sp.
AATGCACCAATGGATTGCCGCGCCCTACTTCACCAACCCATCAAATACTTCCCATACCCATTCTTGGCCAACGGTGCAGCCAGCTTTTGCAGCTGTCTACCGCCTGGGTTACCGGGTACAGCCGGGTGCCGGAGCCTCCCGCCAGAATTGCGGTGTCGCTCAGCACCACAAAGCCATGTGTAAACATACCAAAATGGGCTTCTATCCCAGGTATCACTTGGGTGAGGTGCTATTTATTTTGAGTGGCGTGCGCAGCACGCAAAGGCAACAATGGGTTACCGCGCTCGCCCTGCCACTCTTTGATCTTGTTACATCACGCCGATTGGCCCCGGCGGACATGCGTCGCTTCCCAGCCCTTGCAGGCCAGGCCCACCACAATGGGAATCGGTTTGCTGCCGGTACGGTAGTGCGCAATCATGCGTCGCGTCATGCCCAGCGACTCGGCTGCCACAGAGAGCGACAGGCCATTGCGCTCCATCCAGGCCTCAAACTCGCTGGCCGTGGGCAAGCCGGCTTGCTCGCGGCTCAGTTCGTACAGCCTATCAGCCCCCAAGTCCAGCCCATCGGGCCAGCCGATGCCGTGACCCCATTCGTCACGCTCCATCTTGGCAAAGAAGGCGGGGTCGGCCAGCTTGGCAAAGGCAGCATTACGCCTTGGCAGGTCAGACAAATTGACGTTCAAAGTCTCGCCAGTGCTCCAGACCAGTTCGATCACACCAAGCCCGTTAACACGAGCCGCCTGGATGTTTGGTGGGTTTTTCATGGATTCAGCCTCCTGTACTCAGTAAAAAGTTCGTAACGCGAATGGACCAGTCGTTTTCTTTGTGCAGTGTCGGCATGGATGCTAGTGTAGTGAAATGGTTACACCACGTCAATCAGTGAAAAGTTGATGCGGCAGATGAGAATTTTTATAGTCAAAAGGCCTCCTAGCCTCCGTGGAATATGCATGAGCAGCTATACATTTTGATGCTTTCGCACAGCCTGCGCAAACACCAAACCCAGGCTCGCACCCAACACATCAATGCCCACATCACGCCAATTGGCATCACGCCCAATGGCCACCAGCTGCAGCCCCTCTGTTAACAAACCCAGGCCCAGCGCCGCCAGCAGCACCATGGGCACCGACCAGGACAGATCAGACACACGCACCACAAAAGCCATGGCGATGAAGATGAGCAAATGCGCCAGTTTGGCCAGAGGAATAGGTGCCTGCAAACTGGCCTCCAGGGCATTGCGCCACGCACCGGGAATCAGGGTGCCGACCAGCAGCAGCAAAACCATCGCCGCCAACAGACCCCGCGCCAGATGCTTGTTGAAAATCATGAACAAATCAGGCTCTAGCGCTTGTTACATAAGCGCAGGCAGCTACAAATAACATAGTGATTTACGTTAATCAAACTCACGGCTTAGCCTGCTGCGCTTCAAGCTCTCGGGTCTTGAGCACAATGAAATACTCGTAAATGGACTGCAACATGGCGTAAGTCAGCCCCGCCTTGCCATCCAAAAACCCACGCTTGCCCACATACAACAGCAAGAACTTGATAACTGGCCGAAGCGGCAAACGGTAAAAAAGCTCTTTCTGGTGATAGCGTTTCTCATGGAAATCTTTGGCTGTAAACGCCTTGGCCAAGCTGAAACTGCCACCCTTGGCGCGGTTGTCAATGATCTGCTGGGCCTCAAAACGGCTGTATGAGTTGTGGCGGTCAACCCAATGCCCAATGCCTTTGCCAAACGGAAAGTGATCCAGATAACCAGTCAACTCACCCACCGGGCCATCAGCAATTGAAATTGGGTTCACCAACCTTTCATACCGCATGTGCTGCGGCTTGAACAAGCGCATATAAAACGGTGAAGTTTGAACATGCTTTAACCATGTGCCCATAAAGAAATCACGACGCTGCAAACGAAACGCCACCTGATCTTTGGCTGAAGCCACAGCCGCTTGCACAGCCTGCACCAACTCTGGCGTCATGCGTTCGTCAGCATCAATATAGAAAACCCACTCGTGCTTAAACTTGATGTTTTTCAATCCCCAGTTTTGGTGCGCAGCCCAATTATCAAAAGGGCGCTGGGTTACCTTTGCACCAAATTGCTCGGCGATTTGAACGGTGGCATCGGTACTGACAGAGTCATACACATGAATATCGTCAGACCACGCCACGCTTGCCAGGCAACCGGGTAAGTCTTGTTGTTCGTTCTTGGTGAGAATAATTATGGAAATCATGGCCAATGTTTTACGCTGAAGGGCTTATTGCCGGAACACCTGCGAATGTCTGAACCACCGCAGAAACTACTTTCTCCATCCTCGGGTCGCGCTCAAAACGGCTGAGTGCTTGCACATTTGCCTGAATGTGATGGATTGAAAACATAGAGCACAAAACGCTGCCCCGCTGACCGCTAAGTGCACGCCCTACGCACAGCGATACGTCAGCCACAGATGCACCCATGTCGTTTAGGGCAATGTCTAGCCCCAATTGCTTGATAGCACCTTCAAGCCCGGCACTGCCGTCGCCCCCGCCCGAAAACGGTCGGGTAACAATGCGCTGCGCGGTGCAGCCAAGAAGCGGGCCAACCACGGGCAATGTGGCGAAATTGCCTTCAAACTGGGTGACATTCCCCCCCCAAGCCGCAGCCCACGCATAGTCAGACGGGGCCTGCAACGCATAACCCCAGCGCCTGATCTTTCCAGCCTTTACGCTGTCTTCCATCAAGCGTTGCAATTCATCCGGGTTGACCGTTGACGTTTGAACCGGCTCATGCACAAGGTAAATGTCGATGTAGTCAGTGCCCAACTCCGCAAGTGATTGATCCAAACACTTACGGGCGTAAACAACATCAAAATTTCGATCAGCCAGCATTTGCCCAGACTTGCTCTTTAGCCGTGCCTTTAGGCTTGGCACCAACTTGGTTACCTGCCTTGCAATTGGAATCAGCACTTTGGTCCGCAGGCTCAGATTTGGCGGCATTACGCCAAACTTTGTCGTGATCGTTACCTTGTCGCGCCGCCCTTTGGCAAACGCGCCAAGCACACGCTCAGCCTGCCCGAAACCATATGACCGGGCC
>JAUXQA010000213.1 GCA_030683195.1 Rhodoferax sp.
AGATCACGAACAGAAGCAAAGGAGCTAAAGAAAACAGTGTGTGGAAGGCCTGTGCTGCGCCCATGCTGGGCGCTTAGTCGTCCGGCCAGGAGGTGGCCACTGTTTTGGGCATGGCCCAAGGGGGTGAAAAATCAAACAACATGGTGACGGTTTCAGGGGAGAGTGGACTACCCCGCAGTATCCGTCACCCGGCCCGGACCTTGGCCCGGGCTCAGGATCAAGCCCTGTTTACCGGTTTGGCTTGGTCACTTCGCGGCCAATCACGCCGCCTACCGCCGCGCCTGCTGCCGTACCCAGGAGCCCGCCGCCGACGACATTACCCGCCACTCCACCAATCACGGCACCTGTGGCGGTCCCTTTTTCTTGATGGGTCATGCCCGCACAACCGCCCAAAGTCACGGCAGCCACCAATAAAACAGCAGATAAAACAGAGTTACGTTGAGTCAATTTCATGGGAATTCTCCAGTCGGATCATAAAAACAAACCGTGTCACCTGAATAGGGATTCACGGAGGAACAGTCATTGTTGACCCCGCCCGGGCGGGCGTCTGTGCGTCAACGCACGGACCGTGACCACCTGCATCACTACGCTTGACCCATGGAGATAGTTAGCCACTGCGCGTCAGGTACGCCCACTTTGACAAGCGATGCGCGTATAAGGGTCAACCACGCGTTACAAACCGGGCTGCGCGAGCCATCCTCCCCTTTTCGCGCCCTGACCGGCCGGCTTCACGAGAGCATAGATTTGAAAACGACCCAAAAAACATTTACCTGGCTGGCCGCTGCGCTGGTGCTGCTGGCGGCAGGCATCGCCTACAGCTTTTGGTCTTACCAGCAAATTTCAATTGCTTCCGGTCAGCGCCACCACACCCGTGTCGTGATCAATATGGCCAGCGACCTCTTGCTGGACTTGAAAGATGCCGAAATTGGACAGCGCGGTTATTTGCTGACTCGCAACGAAGCCTATCTGGCGCCTTACCTGGCGGTCCGGGACGGTATTGATGGCAAATACCAAGCCTTGAGACAGTTTTCGACTCTGGCAGCAGGCAGCCAACATCTGAACGCCATAGCCCCATTGATTTCCGCAGGAATGGCTGAATTTGCAAGGTCGATCGAACAACGCCGCACCAGCAATGCACGGTTGGCACCAGTTCTGGCCAACAACGATGATGGCAAACGCCTGATGGACCAGATTCGTACCGAAATGGACGGGTTCATCGACACACAGATACGCGCCCAGATGCTGACTGACGCGAACTTTGACACCAGCATGCGCCGCTTGCTCCTGACCCTGGTGATCTCAGCGGTGCTGGCCTTCCTTTTGGCCGTTTTCATTGCCCGCTTGATGTACCAAAAATCCAGACAGCACATCAAGGACAAAATCCATTCCGAGACCCAGTATTTACTGAGCGCGCAAGAAGCCAGCAATGAGCTGTTGGCCAAGGCTAATCTTCAATTGCGGGATCAGGAGCAAACCCTGTCCGTCACCCTCAGCTCCATTGGTGATGCCGTGATCTCCACGGACTCCGCCGCCTGCGTGACCTTGTTCAATCCGGTCGCCCAGCTACTCACCGGATGGACACTGGCAGAAGCTGTGGGGCAGCCGATCGACAAAGTCCTTCACATCATCAACAAGCAAACCCGTGAACTGGTCAAAATTCCGGTGGCAGACACCCTGGCACACGGCACAGTCCACGGCCTGGCCAACCACACGGTGCTGATTTCACGCGATGGCAGCGAGTTCGATATTGCGGACAGCTGTGCACCCATCCGAGGGGGGGATGGGCGAGTGATTGGTGCGGTTCTGGTGTTTCGCAACGTGACAGAAGAATACGTGGTTCAGCAGTCGCTGCGCGACAGTGCGGCGCTGGTCCAGACGATTCTCAACACCGTGGTGGACGGCATCGTGACCATTCATGCCCACGGCGGTGTGATCGAGACCGCCAACCCCGCGATTGAAGACATGTTTGGTTACGACGCCACCGAGTTGACCGGCAAACACCTCGGCTTGCTGATTCCCGAGCTGGACCAGGAGCAACATAACGTCTCTTTGGCTTATTACGGTGCCAGCGACGAAGCACGGGCCATTGGCGTGGGCCGCGAGGTCACGGGCCGCCGCAAAAACGGCAGCTCCTTCCCGCTGGAGATTGCCGTGAGTGAAATGACGCTGGGGGGACAGCGTTATTTCACGGGTATCTTGCGGGACATCTCCACCCGCAAGGCCGCCGAAGCAGCGCTGCTCAAGTCTGGCGCCCTGCAAAGAGCGATTTTTGACAGCGCCAACTTCTCCAGCATCGCCACCGACGCCAAAGGAGTGATCCAGATTTTCAACGTGGGGGCCGAGCGCATGCTGGGCTACGCCGCCGCTGATGTCATCAACAAAATCACCCCGGCCGAAATTTCCGACCCGCAGGAACTCGTTTCACGCGCCAAATCCTTGAGTACCGAGCTGGAAACCAGCATCAGCCCGGGGTTTGAGGCCTTGGTGTTCATAGCCTCACGGGGCATTGAAGACATTTACGAGTTGACCTACATCCGCAAGGA
>JAUXQA010000219.1 GCA_030683195.1 Rhodoferax sp.
CAATCACACTTTCTATCCTCAATGAGGCGCTTATGGCAAGGAGTGTGCCCATAACCCACAGAGGCTACAGCTTGGGAGGCCATTGGTGCGTCTCGCTTTGGCAGTCCCTGCACCATGCATAGAGCGCGTCATACATGACCATGCCATGCTGAAGCATTTCATGGTCGTTGGCAAAGGTTTGCGACAGGCCAAGTGACAGCGCATACAGCCCCGCTGACTGCGGTGTCAGATCAAGTTGAGCGGTATCGGCGCCGCGCACGATCAAGGCCAATTGCTGGAGCGCGGGACCCTGCAAACAAAACTTGCCCATAAAGGCATCAAAACTGCACAGCTCGCCAACGTGGGAGAGTTCGACATCAGGAATATCATAAGGCGTTGCCCCGGTTTCTTTCGCCACCCTGAGCACATCCTTGGCAGGGACATATAGAAATTCGGCTTGTGGATCAATAAACCGGGCCACCAGCCAGGGGCAGGCCACACGGTCGATCTTCGGGCGTTCCCGTGTCACCCACTTTGTGCCCCTGACGCTCGGCATACATGGAACGGTCTGGCCGAACTTTTGCCATTCAGAAAAACCACCCTCCAAATACTTGGCATCCACACCCATGGCGCACAAGGCCGCCGTGAGGCCTTGACTGACCTCGTGCCCGTGAACACAAAAAAACACGATGGGCCCCGCCATGGCGGCTACCTCGTCTTTCCAGTCCAACCAATGCGCGGGATCGCGCCAGATGGCGCCGGCCATCGTCATGCCAGAGGCTTGGCGAGCCGCATTTCTGCGGACATCAATCACTACGGGCTGGGGGTGTTCCTCTAGCCAGGCAAACAAAGTGCCAACAGAAATAGACTCCATGGCGTTCTCCAAAACAGCTTACAGAAGTTGCACAAGCAGGCCCGCCACCGCACTGGCGGCGATGACATGGATCACATTGCGCTTGAACCGAAACAGGGCAATGGCGGCCCCCAATGCGATCAACGCAGAAACCGCATCAAAACTCCCGGCGAAGCCCTTGGGCCACAAGACGTGGTAGCCAAAGAACAGGGCCAGATTCAGAATTACGCCGACCACGGCTGCAGTGATGGCGGTCAATGGTGCGGTGAACTTGAGGTCACCATGGGTGCTTTCCACCAAAGGCCCCCCTGCAAGAATGAACAGAAACGAGGGCAAGAAAGTGAACCAGGTCACCAGGCAGGCTGCCACCATGCCCGCCAAAAACAGGGCATCCGGCCCAAAAAAGCCTTTGACATAGCCCCCCACAAAAGCCACAAAAGCAACCACCATGATCAGCGGCCCGGGCGTGGTTTCCCCCAAGGCAAGGCCATCAATCATTTGTGTCGGTGTGAGCCATCCGTAATGACTCACCGCGCCTTGATACACATAGGGCAGCACGGCATAGGCACCGCCAAAGGTCAGCAGCGCAGCTTTGGTGAAGAACCAGCTCATTTGGGTCAGCGGGTGGTTCCAGCCATAGCTCGTGGTCAGCAAGGCCATGGGCACCGTCCACAGCAAGGCACCCACCACGGCAATCTTTGCCAACCGAACCCAGTTGAATTTGGCATGCTCAGGCGTGGGCGTGTGGTCGTCGATCAGCGCGGGGCCAAAAGACTTGTCGGCCGGGCCATGTCCGCCACCGGCTTTGAATTTGTCGGGTGCGACCCGTCCACCCACATAGCCAATCAATGCCGCAGCCAAAACGATGACTGGAAATGGAATGTTGGCGGCAAAAATAGCGATGAACGAGGCCGCTGCAATGCCCCATAGCCAGCTGTTTTTGAGCGCGCGCGAACCAATGCGGTGCGCAGCCTGGACCACGATGGCCGTTACCGCAGGCTTGATGCCGTAAAACAGGCCCGCCACCAACGGCATGTCGCCAAAGGCGATGTACACCCACGACAGCGCGATCAGTATGAACAACGAAGGCAGTACAAACAAGACACCCGCCACGATGCCACCCCAGGTGCGGTGCATCAGCCAGCCGATATAGGTGGCCAACTGCTGCGCCTCCGGGCCGGGCAGCATCATGCAGTAGTTCAGGGCATGAAGAAAACGTCGTTCAGAAATCCAGCGCCGGTTCTCCACCAACTCCTGGTGCATGATCGAAATTTGTCCAGCGGGCCCACCAAAGCTGACGAAACCCAGCTTGAGCCAGAAGGCGAAGGCCTGCCAGAAACTGACGGATTGTGGTGCGACGGCTTCGGTGTCGACCTCTTGACTGGTGGCCTTGCTCATGTTGCGGGGGTTCCTTTGCTGAAGCTGGCCAGCAGCCCATCGAAAACGCTTGATGCGGCTTCCAACAATGGGTCGTCGTTGGAGATGCTTTCGCGCATGCCATGTAAAACGCTCTCGATGCCTGCGGCCTCGGGCGGCTGCACGCCGCCCACATCCAGGTAATGAACCAGCAGGCCCAGACGACCGAGAGCGGGTTGATCGAGCACAAAGCTTGCAGCCAGCATCTCAAAGGTGACACGGCTACCGATGTGACTGAAGGTCGCGCCATCAAAGTCGAACCCAAGTGCGTCGGACGGACAGTCTTCAATGCGGGCCAGCCACTGGATGCGGGCTTGCGGGTCAACGAAACGGCGTATCAGCCAGGCACTCGCCAGGCGGTCCACCCACGGACGCTCCCGCGTGGCCCACAGCCGGCCCTGAAAGTCGGCTACCTGCAAACGCACAATTTGCCCCTCACGGGCATGGGGTTCATCCGGCGAGAGAACGCAAGCACAGGCCAACTCCAACTCCCGCAGGGCAGCTTCGGCCTGTCTCTGCGCTTCGGCGGGGAAAAAATCCGTGGTGACGATATGGGCAAAGGACTTGCGCAGCTTGCGCGTCTGCCTGGATACGTCTTGCACGGTATCTTTGGTGAGCTGCTGTTTGACCTGATCGACCTCGGTCAGCAGCGCAGCGAAGTCATGGCTGCGATCAAACAGGGCCACGAAGTTGGCGCCTTCAGGCTCCTCCACCCGCAGCACATGCGCGCCACCACCGCCATCGCACACCTCACTGGCCAGCCCCTGCAGCGTTGCACGGCAGTCTTCGCGCTCGGGCAGCAGGTACACCCCGTCTCGCAACACGGCAGCGCCCGTTGCTTTGAGTGCGCGCCAGGCGCGTTGACGCAAGGTGGCGTTCTCGGTGGGTAGCGTGGTAATTAGTGTGAGCCATTTGTTCATGAAGATAAGTCTACTTTATTGTAGATATCTTTTCATAAATTTTTGAATTGCAGTATGTCAAACACAGGGGCGACTACGAGCGCATTCAAAAGCAGCGTGCCAATATGCAGGTCACGCATGGGGCAGGCAGTGCGCACCCACACGGTTTCGCGGCCATCGACGAACTTGTCCGCAAGCCCTCTCCCTGTGCACAATTAGATTTGATGTTTCACATCTCCCGTGGTCCTCCCTGCGCGGGGCTCGTCAACGCGCTTCCATCCCGACCATAAGCCGGGTCTTTTCCACCGCTGTGTTCAAGTGACTGGGGATATATCAAGTGGCGGCTCTTTAAGGGCGCTGCCACTGGCTCCAATGCAGCGTTTATGTTCGGCGCCGCACAAAGCGCACCACATATCGAGCGGCAAAATGATACTTTTGCGTCCACCTGTGTTGGAGGCCGACAGAAGTTGCCTATGAAAAAACCGAACAATCCTTTGACAAGCCTGTCCCAACTGAATGAATTGAATCGAGATGTTTGGGCGAGAACTGAGCGGTACAGAAAAGTCAGTTTGGGCTTGAGCGAAAAGGAGTTTTCCGATCCCTTGCCGTCTAGCGAGAATGCTGGCAGTGTCAAAATGACAACGGATGATGCGACAGATGTACCGGCGCTGCCAAATGACAAGGCCGATGCTGCACTACCGAAATCCGGTGATGAAAATTTGCCCACGCTTTCCATTAACAGCTAAGGAAGGATTACGCAAACCCAACGTCGGATATGGAGAATCGATGAGACCATGCAGAATACAGCCTTGAGTGTCCGCAATCAGGCCTATTGCCGACCGACAAAAGCCAAATTTAAACTTGAAATTGCCGTCAATAAATGGTCGATTGC
>JAUXQA010000226.1 GCA_030683195.1 Rhodoferax sp.
TTCCGCACAGCTATGTTTATGTGGATCAGTACAGCGGCCAGATCGTGGGGATGCAGAATCGGCAGCACTTTGGCACTGCCAACCAGATCAACAATTGGCTGCACCCGTTGCACGATGCGTCAATTGGCGGTCTGGGGCTGCGTCTGGCCGTTGCCTTCGCGGGCCTGGTTCCCATGGCGCTTTTCATCACCGGTTGGATGCGTTGGCTTGCACGACGCAGGGCAAGAGTGCTGGACGAAAGCGCCCGCCAGCGGTGAGATTCTTACGGATTTGGTCTGGATTGACGCGCTGAAGCGAGGGGTTGGGCCGCAGTGTGTCATGCAACTGTCTTCGGTTTGAACAAGCCGATGGACAGTGCCGTGCCGCACACAATGATGGCGCCGCACATCAGCATCCAGCTTGAGACCACCTCGCCCAGAAATATCGTGCCATACACCACTGCAAACACCGGCACCACAAAGGTCACGGTGAGTGACTTGGCCGCGCCAATGCGCTCAATCAGCCTGAAATACAGGATGTAGGCCACGCCCGTGCACAGCACACCCAGCGCCAGCAATGCTAGCCAGGCGCGTGCGCTGGGCAGGCTTTGCGGCCACAGCCACACGGTGGGCAGGGCCAGGCCCAGGGTGGCGCCCAGTTGGCTGCCCGTGGCGGTGACGAGCGAGGGCATGCCACCCAGATAACGTTTGGTGAAACTGGCCGAGATGCCGTAGCACACGCAGGCCAGCAGGCAGGCCAGCACGGCCCAGCCGGTGGTCACGCCGGCGGCGTTGGGCTTGAAGCTGGCCTTGCCCGAGGCCAGCAGCGCCACGCCCACAAAGCCGATCAACAAGCCCAAAATACGCAGACCATGAGGCCGGTCTTTCAGCCAGACCCAGGCCACCAGTGCGCCAAACAGGGGTACAGTGGCATTGAGAATGGACGAGAGCCCCGTGCTGATGGACAGCAGCGCAAATGAAAACAGCGCAAATGGAATGCCGGAGTTCAGCAGGCCTACAAAAAACACCTTTTTCCAGTGCAGAACCAGTTGCGGCCCCAAGCCTTTGTAGAGCAGCAAAGGCAGCAAAAAAAGCGAGGCAATCGCCACCCGCACGCCGGCCGTGGGCAGGGCGCCAAATTCCACCGTGCCCAGGCGCATGAAGAGAAAAGACGAGCCCCACAGGGCGGCCAGCAGCAGGTATTCGGGGAGCCAGGCAGACGGGGGAGCGGTTGACTTCAATGCAAACTTTCAAGGTGAAGAAGGGCGATCTTGCGATCCAGCCCGCCAGCGTAACCGGTCAAGGCGCCGTTGGCCCCGATCACGCGATGGCAGGGCACGATGATGCTCAAGGGGTTGCGCCCAACGGCCCCGCCCACGGCCCGTACGGCGGCAGGGCGTCCGATGTCGGTGCTGATAGCGCCATAGCTGCGGGTCGCACCCGCGGGAATGTTCAGCAGCGCACGCCAGACATCTTGCTGAAAAGCCGTGCCGTTGCTCAAGTCCAGCGGCAAATCAAAGGCAGTGCGTTGCCCTGCGAAGTACTCGTCGAGTTGGGCGCGGGCTATTTTGGCCACCGGGTGGTCCGGGGATTCGGGCCAAGCCGAACCGTCTGGCTGGTGGCGCTGGCCGTCAAACCAGAGGCCGCAGATGGCGTCATGGGAGATTGCCAGGACGATGGGCCCCAGCGGGCTGCTGTGGCGTGTTTGAACAGTGTGGGGAGAGTGTTTCATGCTAAATGGCCTTCTAGCCGTCGTTTCATAAGGGTTTGTTGCTATATTTTTGGATTAATTTCAGGAGCAATGGGTGGCGTTGCCGGAGTTGCCGCCCAAGCCCGAATCACCGCATAGCTGCGCCACGGGCGCCAGGCTTGGGATGCAGCCGTGGCTTCTTTGGCCGGGTGTTTGGCGTCTCTGACACCCAGTGCCTTCTGCAAGGCGACATCACCCGCCACAAAGGCATCGGGCCAGCGTAGCGCCCGCATGGCAATGTACTGGGCGGTCCAGTCGCCCACCCCTGGCAGAGCCAGCAGGTTGGCCAGGGTTGCGGGCACATCGGCTCCGGCGTGCAAGTGCAAGTGGCCGCCCAAGACGGCATTGGCCAGGCCCTGAATCGCGGCTTGGCGTTGCTTGACGATGCCGAGTTGTCCCAACTCATCGCCGCTGGCCTCTGCCAGCGCAGCCGGTCTGGGGAACAAGCGGTTCAAGCCGGCAATCGGGGTGTCAACCGGTTCCCCAAACCGCGCCACCAGCCGCGACGCCAGGGTGCGCGCAGCGGCGACCGTAACTTGTTGGCCCAGCACGGCACGCACCGCCAGCTCAAAGCCATCCAGCGTGCCCGGCACGCGCAAGCCATCACCCAATGGAAAGTGCGTGTGCAGCAGGTGGTTGATGGCCTGCGGATCGGCGTCCAGGTCCAGCATGGCCCGCACACCCGCCATCACGCCGGGCAAGACTTCACGCAGCGAGTCGCTCAGGCGCAGGTCTACCTGGTGGCGGGCCACGTCAAAGCGCGCGACCAGCCAGCCGGTCGTATGCACCGCACCCTGCTGCACGGCCAGGGTCTTGCTCAGGCACAAGTTTTCCGGGGTGGCGCTCACCACCTCCAGACCGTGGATCTGGCGGGTGGCAAAAAACTGCAGCATGGCCTGCGCGTCATACGGTGGCCTATACGCCAGCCTGACCTGAATGCCGTCGCCGCCAGGCGTCGGACCGCTTTTGCGCAGGCCGGTCGGATTCAGGCCATAGGCTTGGACAAACGCGGCATTGAAGCGCCGCACACTGGCAAAGCCGCTCAAGGTGGCCACTTGCGTGACTGCAAGCGGGGTGTCGGTCAGCAGTTGTTTGGCGCGCAGCAGGCGTTGGGTTTGCAAGTACTCCAGCGGCGAGACACCAAACTCGGCGTTGAAGATTCGCCGCACATGGCGGTCGCTCACGCCCAGTCGCAGTGCCAGTTGGTGCACGGTCGGTATGCCCGGACCCCACGCCTCGGGGGCCTCCAGCAGGCGCGCCGCCTGCAACGCCAGAATGCTGGAAGCATCCTGCATTGACCACACTCGGGATTCCGGGCCGGAGGCCAGTGCCGGGGTGCGGGGGGCCAGTTCCGGGCGGCAACGCAGGCAGGGGCGAAAGCCGGCCTGCTCGGCTTGGGCAGCGTAGGCAAAGAACCGGCAGTTTTCGCGCTTGGGGGTGCGCACGCGGCACACAGGACGGCAGTAAATGCGGGTGGAGGTGACCCCGGTAAAGAAGCAGCCGTCAAATCGCGCGTCACGCGACTTGAAGGCGAGGTAACACGCATCGTCATCGGGCGGGGTCTGTGAGGGGGCCATGCGGTTGATGATAAGCGTGGGCGGGGCTCGCGCTTTGGGTGAATCCAGCCGTTTTCGGACATGTCCCGCAGTCGATTTGGCGCCTGGTGATGGACGCTTACACTCCGAGCGGTGCCGAGGGGCCACTCTCTTCAGCCCATCACACCCAAATAACATGATGAAAATTGACTTGCGCCTGGCCGTGCATTACGGACTGACCATTTTCTTGAGCGCTTTCTTGCTGTTTCAGGTCCAGCCGCTCATTGGCAAGATGATCTTGCCCTGGTTTGGGGGTTCGGCGGCGGTGTGGACGACTTGCATGCTGTTTTTTCAGTTGGTGCTGTTGCTGGGTTACTTTTATTCCCACTGGGTGGTGCGCCACCTCACGCCGGCGCGCCAAAGCTTGGTGCACGGCAGCCTGTTATTGATCAGCCTGCTGCTCATTCCCATTGCGCCGAGTCTCGACTGGAAGCCCACTGGTGCCGAAAACCCGACGCTGTTGATTCTGGGCTTGCTCACGGTGTCCATCGGCGTGCCTTATTTTGTGCTGTCTACTACGGGCCCCTTGTTGCAGGCCTGGTTCGCCCGGGAACGGTTCGGCCAGGTGCCCTACCGCCTGTTTGCACTCTCCAACTTTGGTTCCATGCTGGCCCTGCTCGCTTATCCGGTGGCGGTGGAGCCGGTGTTTCCGACGGTGTGGCAGTCTTACCTGTGGTCGGGCTTGTATGCCTGTTTTGTCGTGGCCTGCGGGCTGCTGGCGTGGCGCGGTCGCCGGGGTGAACGCCTGGTGGTCCAGCACGATGACAGCGCGCCAGCCCCGCGCTGGACAGACAAGCTGCTCTGGGCCGCATTGGCCGCCTGCCCCTCGATCCTGATGGTGGCCGACACCAGCTTTCTCACCACCAACATTGCACCCATCCCCATGATCTGGGTGGCACCTTTGGCGCTCTACTTGCTGTCGTTCATTTTGAGTTACGAGCGTCGGGGGTGGTACCAGCGCAAGGTGTTCCTGCCCCTGCTGGTGGTGGGCCTGGGCGCGCTGGCTTACTTGCCCACGATGGGCATCAACGACCTGCCGCTGGCTCTGTCCATGGGCATCAACCTGACTGCCTTCTTTGCAGCCTGCATGGTGTGCCATGGTGAGTTGGCGCGCTTGCAGCCGCATCCCACCCACTTGACGGGTTATTACCTGATGCTCTCGGTGGGCGGTGTGGCAGGGGGCTTTTTTGTGGGTGTGGTGGCACCGTATTGCTTCAACAGCAATTACGAGTTGTCCATCGGCATTGTGCTCACCGGGCTGGTGGCGGCCGTGGCCATCATCCCGAACACCCGGTTTTCAACGCCGGCCAGGCGCCAGGCGAGTGTGGCGTTCACCGTGGTTGTGTTGTTGGCGCTGTCGTGGATTCGGGTGGGTGACCATCTGGGCGAAACCAGCGGCTCAGAGGTCACACAACGCAATTTTTATGGCACCTTGCAAGTGTTCAATGACGTGGAGGACGGTTACAGGTCCATGTTTCATGGGCAAATCACCCATGGCCGCCAGTACACCGCGCCCGACAAGCTCGATCTGCCCACCACCTACTACAGCCCTGAAGGCGGTGCTGGCAAGGCCCTGATGGTCAAGTCTGCTCAGGGGCCCCTTAGGGTGGGTGTGATTGGCCTGGGCGTGGGGACGCTGGTGAGCTATGGCCGCAAAGACGATTACTTTCGTCTCTACGAGATTGATCCGCTGGTGATTGATATCGCTAAAAAGCACTTCAGCTACCTGTCGCGTACGGCGGCCACCACCGAGATCGTTTTGGGTGATGCCCGCTTGCAGCTCGAAGCGGAGCCGGATCAAAAGTTTGATGTGCTGGTGCTGGATGCGTTCTCGGGCGACTCGGTGCCGATTCATCTGCTGACCCGTGAGGCCTTTGCCCAGTATTT
>JAUXQA010000231.1 GCA_030683195.1 Rhodoferax sp.
CTCCGCAAATGGGGTGATTGAATTGATGCCCATCTCCGATGAGGTGACCTACAGCTTCAAATACGTGAACGGCCACCCCGGCAACCACCAGGTTGGTCTGCCGACGGTGATGGCGTTTGGGGTTCTCGCCGACGTGGCAACAGGCAGCCCGCAGTTGCTGAGCGAGCTCACCCTGACCACCGCCATGCGCACTGCGGCGATGTCGGCCGTGGCTGCGCGCGCGCTGGCCCGCCCGGGCAGCCGGGTGATGGCGTTGATTGGCAACGGGGCGCAGAGTGATTTTCAGGCCATCGCCTTCCAGCACCTGCTCGGCATTGAAGAGGTTCGCCTGTTTGACCTGGACCCCAACGCCACCGCCAAGCTGGCGGCCAACCTTGCCGGCTCCGGGCTGCGCGTGACGCTTTGCACCAGCACCGCTGAGGCGGTGCGCGGCGCGGACATTGTGACCACGGTAACGGCAGACAAGGCCTACGCCACCGTCCTGACCCCTGAGATGATCGAGCCCGGCATGCATATCAATGCCGTGGGCGGCGATTGCCCCGGCAAAACCGAACTGCATGCGGATGTGCTGCGCAGGGCTGCCGTGTTTGTGGAATACACGCCGCAGACCCGGATCGAGGGCGACATTCAGCAGATGCCCGCAGACTTTGCAGTCATTGAATTGTGGGAGGTGCTGTCGGGCCAGCGCCAGGGGCGCACGGGGATCGATCAAGTCACCGTGTTCGATTCGGTCGGCTTTGCGCTGGAGGACTTCTCGGCTCTGCGCTTCATGCGCGCGACAGCGCTGGAGATGGGGCTGGGCGAGCGCATCACGCTGATTCCGAACCTGGCCAACCCGAAGGACCTGTTCGGCGCGCTGCGTACACTGGCGGGATGATTCTTTGTAAACGGCTCCCCGAGGTGGATCCATGAACCTGCGCCTTCACCAGTTACGGGCCTTGGTGGGCGTGGTCGAATATGGTGGCATCCGTGCGGCAGCGCGCGAAATGTTCATCTCCCAGGCTGCGCTGACCAAGTCTTTGCGCCAGCTTGAAGACGATGCGGGCGTGCCGCTGCTGGTGCGCAGTCCGCGCGGGGTGAGCCTGACCGATGCCGGGCAGCGCCTGCTGGCCCGCGCCAAACTCGTCACACGCCAACTTGACCTGGCAGCTGAAGAATTGCACGGCGCAGCAGGTGAGCAAACCGGGCAGGTTCGGGTGGCGCTCACGCCCTACATCACGCTCAAGTACCTTGGGCAGGCGTTTCGTGACTTTCGCCAGCGCTACCCGGGAGTGACGGTGGAGCTGGTGGAAGGCCTGGTGGCTCGCGCTCTGCCGCGTTTGCGCGACGGCACATTGGACCTTGCCATCGTGGCCGATACCGGTGATTTGCCGATTGGCGAATTCGAGAGCCAATTGGTACTGACAGCAAGGCAGCACATCGTGGTGCGAGACGGCCACCCGGTGCTGGCCAATCCGACCCCTCAGGCCCTGGGGGCGCTGGAGTGGATTTTGTCGGGACCACGGGACGGCCTCAAGAGCAGCCGCCTGAAGGGAATTTTTGCGCGTGCCGGCGTGAAACCACCGGAGCGAATTTTGCTGTGCGATACGCTGGCCGGTTTGACACTGCTGCGTTGCACCAATGTCGCGGGTATCGTGCCGGAGCCCATTTTGGGTGAGCCCGAGGGCCGGGGTATGGTGGCAGTCGATGTACCAGAGCTCGATCCCGGCGAACTGCGGTTGGTCATGCTGAGCCGCCCCGATGTGCCGCTGACCCCGGCTGGGGCTTTTTTTGCCCGTTGCCTGGTGGAAGGCACACAGGCAGCGTCTGTAAAGTCTTAAAACAGAGTTTTTTAATTAATGGGCCTGTAGCCGGCGTTTTTATTGGCTCAATAGTGTCAAATTACGTAGCAATAAACCAGTGCACAAGGCCTTTCGCCCAGCCTTTCAGGGCTGTAAATACCGCCCAAACCAAGCCGCCGCCTGCCGCGCGACTTGTTCCAACGTGCCCGCTTCCTCAAACAGGTGGGTGGCACCGGGAATGATGCTCAGCTCTTTGGTGCCGGGCAACCGGGCATAGGCTTGCCGGTTGAGCTCGATCACCTCTTCATCGCGACCGCCCACCAGCAGCAAGGTGGGGGCTTTCACCAAAGCCAGGTCTTGGCTGCCTGCCAGGTCGGGGCGACCGCCGCGGGACACCACGGCGCTGATCATCGGGCCCAGCACGGCAGCGGCTTTGAGTGCCGCTGCTGCGCCCGTGCTGGCGCCAAAGTAACCCACAGGCAAGCTGCTGGTGGCTTCAAACCAGCGCGCCCACCGCGTGGCGGCCAGCAAGCGCTGCGTGAGCAGGTCGATGTCAAAGCGGGTCTGGTAGTCCAGGTCCTCAGCGACGGTGAGCAAATCCATCAGCAGGGTGCCCACGCTTTTGGCGTGCAACGCGCGGGCCACCTGGTTGTTGCGCGGGCTGTGGCGGCTGCTGCCGCTGCCGTGGGCGAACAAGACCAGGCCGGTGGGCTTGGGGGGGAGCTCCAGCAGGCCTTCGATGTGAACCCCATTGACCGGGATCTGGACTATTTGCGAGTCGATGGGTTTCATGGGGGCAATCTGTGAGCAGTTCAGGCGCCCAGGGTGACGGGAATACGTCTGCGCCCGAATGTGCCGCCCTTTGCGTCAAAGCGCCCTGCCAAGGCCGTGCCGCAGTCCGGGCAGCAGCCACTGGCATCCAGCCGGTACTGTTTGATCTGGTACCAGTCGCGCACGATGAGGGGTGCCTGGCAGTGGGCGCACAGGGTAGTGTCTCCCTCGGCATGGTGCACGTTGCCGGTGTAGACATGGTGCAGTCCCTCATCGAGTGCGATCTGGCGGGCGCCAATCAGGGTGGCGGGCGACGTGGCGGGCACATCCGGCATTTTGTGGTCGGGGTGAAAGGCCGAGAAATGCAGGGGTACGTCGGGCCCGAGTTCCCGCATCAACCAACGGCTCAGGTCGGTTATTTCTTCTCTGGAGTCGTTGTGACCCGGGATCAAGAGGGTGGTGATCTCCAGCCACACTCGGGTTTCATGCTTCAGGTAAACCAGGGTGTCGAGCACCGGCTGCAGGTGCGAGCCGGTGAGTTTGAAGTAGAAATCGTCAGTAAACGCCTTGAGGTCGACATTGGCGGCGTCCATCCTGGCGTAAAAGTCACGCCGGGGCTGGTCGTGCATGTAGCCGGCAGTCACCGCCACGGTCTGAATGCCGTGGGCGTGGCAGGCATCGGCCACATCCATGGCGTATTCCGCAAAGATGACCGGGTCGTTGTACGTGAAGGCAACGCTCTGGCAGCCGTATTTTTTGGCTTCCATGGCAATCGCCAGGGGCGAGGCCTGGTCCATGAGCCGGTCCATGTCGCGGGACTTGCTGATGTCCCAGTTCTGGCAAAACTTGCAGGCCAGGTTGCAGCCGGCGGTGCCAAACGACAGCAC
>JAUXQA010000233.1 GCA_030683195.1 Rhodoferax sp.
GCTCTGCGGTCAGTCCCTTGAATGGCGTTGCTGGCAGCCAAATATCTTCCAGGATCGTTGGAGTGCCTGCGAAACTGAGCAATCGTCGGGCTTGAACCACAGATTCGCCGGAGCGCAATTGCAGTGCCCGGGCGACATCCGCATCGGCGCGGGTGCGATGGCAGTCAATGATTTCCCTCTGGGCAGGGCCTTCGCTGCCAGGCGGTCCGGAATCAGGTACCAATTTTAAAAAACGAAATTGAACTTGCCTTTCTGTGTGTGTGGCGACAAATGTCCCTTTGCCTTGGCGGCGCAACAGCAGGTTCTCACCCGCCAATTCGTCAATCGCTTTGCGTACTGTGCCCTGGCTCACGCGAAATCGTGAGGCTAGTTCGATTTCACTGGGGATCGCTTCTCCGGGCTTCCATTCGCCCAGGCGCAGGCCGTTCAAGATGAGACTTTTGATTTGTTGGTACAAAGGGCTGAACGCCGGAGTCACCTTGAGATCAATTCCGGTTTTTTTTTCAGTGCCGGGGGGTAAGGTTTCAACTGATGGGGCCGGGTGTCGTGACATGAGAGATCACTTCAGTTTTGTTGAAAGGCAGATCATATCTTATATAAGACATAAGACAGATTGACGCTTAGGGTTTTCCAGAGTAACATTCCGCTGCATTTTTCAGGGGGGCAATTTGTTGCTTTCCACCGTCCCTTGCCAACTTTCTTAGATTTTTTTTGGAGTTTTGATCATGAGTAAAAAGCCCGTTCGCGTCGCCGTTACTGGAGCAGCCGGTCAAATTGGTTATGCCATTCTGTTTCGTATTGCTTCAGGTGAAATGTTGGGCAAGGATCAGCCTGTCGTTCTAAGTTTGCTTGAGGTTCCTGTTGAGAAAGCCCAGCAAGCCCTCCAGGGCGTGATGATGGAGTTGGAAGACTGTGCGTTTCCGCTGCTCGTGGGCATGGAGGCTCACAGCGATCCCATGGCTGCTTTCAAGGATGTGGATTACGCGTTGTTGATCGGTTCTCGTCCGCGCGGTCCGGGTATGGAGCGTGCTGAACTGTTGGCGGTCAATGCGGAGATCTTTACTGCTCAAGGCAAGGCTTTGAACGCAGTGGCTAGCCGCGAAGTGCGCGTGTTGGTAGTGGGGAACCCCGCGAATACCAACGCCTACATTGCCATGAAGAGTGCGCCAGACCTGCCTCGGAAGAATTTCACAGCGATGCTACGTTTGGATCACAACCGCGCCTTGAGCCAGATTGCCGCCAAGACAGGCAAACCAGTGGCTGATATTGAGAAGCTGGTGGTTTGGGGCAACCACTCTCCAACCATGTACGCTGACTACCGATTTGCCACGATTAAAGGTGAGAGTGTTAAGGACATGATCAACGACCAAGAGTGGAATGCCAACACTTTCTTGCCAACCGTGGGTAAGCGAGGGGCTGCAATCATTGCTGCTCGCGGTGTCTCGTCAGCCGCGTCTGCCGCAAATGCTGCAATTGATCACATGCGCGACTGGGCGCTGGGAACAAATGGCAAGTGGGTCACGATGGGAATTCCATCCGACGGCCAATATGGTATCCCCAGCGACACCATGTTCGGATTTGCCGTCACTTGCGAGGGAGGCCAGTACTCTGTCGTTCAAGATTTGCCCGTAGACGTTTTTAGCCAGGAATGCATCAATAAAACTCTTAAAGAGTTGCAGGACGAGCAGGCTGGCGTCGCGCACTTTTT
>JAUXQA010000237.1 GCA_030683195.1 Rhodoferax sp.
CCATCACCAACGACATTTACACCAAGGAAGACCAGCGCCTGCTGACGGTAAGTGGTGCCTTGAATGCCGAACGCATCATGGGCGTGGAAACCGGTGGCTGCCCGCACACCGCCATCCGCGAAGACTGCTCCATCAATTTGGAGGCCATTGATCGCATGTTGGAGGAGTTCCCCAACGCTGACATCGTGTTTGTCGAAAGCGGCGGCGACAACCTGGCCGCTACTTTCAGCCCTGAACTCAGCGACCTCACCATTTACGTCATTGACGTGGCTGCCGGAGAAAAAATCCCCCGCAAAGGCGGCCCCGGCATCACCAAGAGCGACCTGTTTGTCAGTAATAAAATTGACTTGGCCCCCTACGTGGGGGCCGATCTGGGCGTAATGGAAGCCGACACCATCCGCATGCGCACCACCCCCAAAGGCCTCAAACCCTTTGTCATGACCAATTTGAAGACCCAGGCAGGATTAGCAGAGGTGATTTCCTTCATCGAATCAAAAGGCATGCTGCAAGCCAGTTAGAATACGCGGCTTGGAAGCGTGGCAGAGTGGTCGATTGCACCGGTCTTGAAAACCGGCAAACCGAAAGGTTTCGTGAGTTCGAATCTCACCGCTTCCGCCAAAACAGAACCCCAAGTCAGCGATTGACTTGGGGTTTTTCTTTTTTCAGACTCCGTTATGCGCCTGGCGCTGCCAGTCCGGCGACATCACTGTGTACAGAGGCAACTGACTCAATATGGGATTGCAAGACAACGACGAGGACCAAAACCTGCAGCGCGAGCGTGAAAAGCAACGTCAGATCGACGCAACCCGCGCACGGTTTTCCGCGTTTTCCCAAAATAATTTGACTAAAAAAACGGTGTCCCCCATCAAAACCGGGTTGATCCCGATGATGATTTTTTGGTGCCTCGTCATGGGCTTTTTGTACTGGGGCATGACGTACTACCTGAAGCCCAAACAAGCCCAGGTGCTGGCCAACGGCGATTTGGTGATCAGCCGATCGAAGGACGGTCATTTTTACGCCACGGGCACCGTCAATGGCCGAGAAGCCAGATTCATGGTGGATACCGGCGCCTCCCTGGTGAGCGTGAGTGAAAGCTTTGCGTTAAAGGCATCGATTGGTGCTGGCGTCCCCGCCACGTTCAGAACAGCCAATGGTGACCGCCCAGGGCGCATTGTGGAAGGCCTGAGCGTTGCCATCGGGCCCTTGAGCGTCACCAACATCAAGGTAGGCATTGGGTTGCATGGCGGTGATGAAAGCGACGCCCTGCTCGGCCAGTCGTTCTTGTCAAAATTTGACATGACCATGAGCAACAACCAGATGGTGCTGCGGGCACGTTGAATCACCAGTCTTGACAAAGCTCAAGCCCTTTTAGGCCGCCCAAACCAGAATTTAACCATTGCCAAAACCGCGATCGGCGGACAAAGGCACTTGGTACTTTCTGTCAGGAGCGAAGCGCATGGAAAAGCAGGGAATTCAAAAAATTACGAGGTCAGCAGGGCAGCCCGTCATTCACCCTTACTCTGCGCTGGACCCCTTGCCGGTGCCCGAGGCCATTGAGTCCAATACCGATGCCGTCTGGGCCCTTTGGCAAGACTCCATGTCAAGCTACGACGCGGATCAGGAGAGCGATTTCGAAAGTACCATGCCAGCGGATCTGTAAGCGCACTTCGGTGGCAGTTGGTCTATTGATCAGCCCCAAAGGTCCAGCGGGGGTTCAGTGACCACAGCGCGCAAGATATCCGAGCGTGACACAAAGCCGGCCACAATGCCTTGCTCATCCACCACCGCCAAGCCTGGCAGCCCCGTGTCCACCAACACGCTGGCGACCCATCGGATATCGGCGTCCGGCGACACGCTGGGCACCGGCGAGACCATGACGTCGCCCACGTTTTGCGCCATGAAAGCCTGCCACACCAGCGGATCGCTACCCGGCAAGGGCAGCCGATCCACACTGAGCAAATCACCACGGCAAAGCAGGCCAACAAGCCTGCCGGCATCGTTCACCACTGGTGCCTGGCCAACACCCTGGCTCGACAGCAGCTGCCAACCGTCCAGCACCGTGGCCGAATCCGCAATGCTGATCACCTGACGGCTCATCAAGTCGTCAACCCGGCGCATCGGATTTCGCTGAAGAATGGGGTTTTTGGTCTGGCTATAGGCCGCGAGAGCTGCGCGATGGGTCTCGTTGATGGGCTCTGCTGAGGCAAGCGGTTCAGCGGCACCTGACTGGACCTCGGCATATGCGGGGTCGACACCATCCCGCTTCACGGGCTTGATCGGGTCTGTGCGAGCAGCAGCACCAGGTCGGGCAATCTGGCGCAACTGTTCCATCGAACCCCGAAATGACTGGCCTCTGACACCATAAACGTAAAACATCACCGACCCTCCTTCATTAGCACCACAAACTATAGCGCAGCGGGTCGGAATGGCCTAGTGCCTCACTGGGTCGGCGGCAGAAACAGGGCTTGCAAGTCGTTCAAAAAATCAAAACCCCGCTCGCTGGGTTTGACGTTCACAAAATCACGCTCAATCAAGCCCTTTCGTTCCGCTTCGTCCAGCCCTTTTTGAATGGCTGTCAGGGCCAGGCCGGTGCGATCTGAAAACTGCTGCAGACTGAACCCATCCTTGAGCCGCAAGGCATTCAGCATGAACTCAAACGGCAACTCGGCGCGGCTGACCTCAGCCTCCTGGGCAATGCAGTGACCCGCCAAAGCGTTGTCCATGTACAGGCGCGGCTCGCGAAAGCGCACCTGGCGCACCACCCGGTGGGCAAAACTGAGCTTGCTGTGGGCGCCGGCACCAATGCCCAGATAGTCCCCAAACTGCCAGTAATTGAGGTTGTGAAAGCAACGGTGACCCGGGCGCGCGTAAGCCGACACCTCATATCGCTGCAAGCCTGCCTCACCGGTCATCTCGGTGATGAGGTCCAGCATGTCGTAGGCGGTATCTTCCTCGGGGATTTCTGGCGGGAACTTGGCAAAAAAGGTGTTGGGCTCAATCGTGAGGTGATAAATCGAGATGTGTGACGGTGCCAAGGCCAGCGCGGTGCGCATGTCCTCACGCAAGTCAGGCAGGGTCTGCCCGGGCAAGGCATACATGATGTCCAGATTGAAGGTGTCAAACGCCTGCGCAGCCTCCTCGACAGCCGCCAGCGCCTGCGCCCGGTCATGTACGCGGCCCAGCGTCTTGAGGAATCCGTCGTTGAAGCTCTGCACCCCCACCGAGAGGCGCGTGACGCCAGCCGACCTGAAGGCCCTGAAACGGTCCCGCTCAAACGTCCCCGGGTTGGCTTCCAGCGTGATTTCGCAATCAGGCGTCAGAGGCAAACGGGCCCGGATCCCGCCCAACAAACGGTCAATCGCCTCCGGGGAAAACAGGCTGGGCGTGCCCCCGCCAATGAAGATGCTGTGCACCGCACGACCCCAGACCATCGACAAGGATGCCTCCAGGTCCGCCATCAAGGCGTCCAGGTAGCGCTGTTCGGGCAATTCGGCGGCGCGCATCTCATGCGAATTGAAGTCGCAATAAGGGCACTTTTTCAGGCACCACGGCAAGTGCACATACAGCGACAAGGGCGGCAAGGAGGCAAACCGGAGCGTGCCCGGCCGCATGTAATGCTGAATGTCGTGCGGCAATTGGGCAGCAGCCACCGTGCTGGCCTCGGAGGATTCAGGAAAAATCGGGATCATGCGGCGTGCCAGTCAAGTCAGAGCCAGCGTTCGCGCATCAAGGCCACCATCGCCCGCGCTGCCCGACCCCGGTGGCTGCTGGCGTTCTTGACATCGGGTGGCAGTTGGGCGAAGGTCTGACCAAACTCAGGGATGTACATCACGGGGTCGAACCCAAAACCATGGCTACCCATCGGCTCGCGGGTAATTTCACCCACCACCCGCCCTACCGCAATGAGGGGCTCCGGGTCTTGGGGTGAACGAACCGCCACCAGGGTGCTCACCAGCGCGGCGCGGCGGTTGTCAACCTCGCGCATTTGCGCCAGCAAGGCCAGCACGTTGTTATCGTCGCCCTTGGCATACCCATATTGCATCGCGTAGTGGGCGGTATCCACACCGGGCAAGCCGCCAAAAGCATCCACACACAGGCCGGCGTCGTCCGCCAGCGCAGGCAGGCCGCTCTGGGCGGAGGCATGGCGCGCTTTGGCCAGCGCGTTTTCCACAAAGGTGTGAAACGGCTCAGCCGCCTCCCCAATGCCCAACTCACTCTGAGCCACCAACTCAAATGCCAGGGGCTCAAACATGGCGCGAAGTTCGGCCAATTTACCTTTGTTGTTCGATGCCAACACAATTTTCATTAAAATAGACCTCTAGCCGGCGTTTTATATGGATTAATAGCTATTTATTTAATAGCGATTCTCTTTGTATTGAAATCAGGGCACTGATGCCTTTCTCGGCCAGTTCCAGCAGCGCATTCATCTCCTGGCGAGAAAAAGCTGCGCCTTCAGCGGTCCCCTGCACCTCGACAAAACGGCCTGCTCCGGTCATAACGACGTTCATGTCCGTGTCGCAAGCCGCGTCTTCGGTGTAGTCCAGATCCAGCAGAGTCGCACCCTGCACGATACCCACCGAGATCGCCGCCACATGGTCGCGGATCGGCGAAACCCGCAGCTTGCCCTGCGCCATCAGGACCGCCACGGCATCCTGCGCGGCTACAAAAGCCCCGGTGATGGCGGCCGTGCGGGTACCACCATCGGCCTGCAACACGTCGCAGTCAAGATGAATGGTGCGCTCGCCCAACAGGCCAAGGTCAAACACCGCCCGCATGGATCGGCCAATCAGGCGCTGAATCTCCTGGGTACGACCGCTTTGCTTGCCCCGCGCGGCCTCGCGGTCGTTGCGGGTGTGGGTGGCACGGGGCAACATGCCGTACTCAGCCGTCACCCAGCCTTCACCACTGCCCTTTTTGTGGCTCGGCACTTTTTCCTCAACCGAGGCGGTGCACAACACTTTGGTGTTGCCAAACTCAATCAGCACAGACCCTTCGGCATGCATGGTGTACCCACGCGTGAGACGCACAGGCCTGATTTGGTCCGCCAAACGGGCTGCGGCTCTTGAAACAGGACTCATGGTTCAATCTAAAAAAGTGGTGGAGCGGTCGATACGCCTGCCTGAATGGCAAGCGGCGAGCTTAGCTTCTTCTTGCGGCAGACCGGCGAATGGCTTCATTTATTTCGGCAATGGAGCGCTCAATGGCTGCGTCATCAAGATCCTCGAGGCCTGAATCCGGCCAGCCCGCCTGGATGGTGGACGCGAAGACCCCCTCACTGATCGCGACCGTCGAAATACTGCCCCGCGTGGAGGCAAAGGCATCGGGCGTTTCCCACTCGAACGCAATAGCTGTGACGTTATCACTGGTGTCACCGGCTTTGCGCAAGGCTTTCTCAACCAGTTCAGGCACGGCCTCATCAACCGGTCGATGGGCCAACTCGTAAACAATGTCTTCGTCACTCAGACTCCCCCATAGGCCGTCTGAGCACAGCATCAGGGTGTCCCCCTGAAGCAAAGGCACTGGCCCGGCAATATCCAGAACCGGCTTGGCAGGAGAGCCCAGGCAAGTGAACAAAATATTGCGGTTCAGAGGCTCCTGGAGTTTCGATGCCAATGGCGGGCGCTGCTGGCGCTGCTCAAGAAATGAATGATCCCGGGTGCGCACCAACAAGCCGCCCTCGCGCACCACGTACAGACGGGAGTCACCGCAGTGAATCCAGGTTGCACCGCCATCCTGCACAACCACAGCCACCAGCGTGGTCCTGGGTGTGTCCATCATGCCTTTTTCAGTCGCGTAGCGAAGAATTTCCCGGTGCGCAGCCAGTGCGGCAGCCTCCAGAAAGGCCCCGACATCTGGCAGCACAGGCTTGGCCTCTTTTTGAAACAAGGCGGAGATGGTTTGCAAAGTCAGTTGGGCAGCGATCTCACCCAAAGGGTGCCCACCCATGCCGTCCGCCAGGATGAAGATACCTGATCCCCGGGTGTAGCAATAACCCATGCGGTCTTCATTCTTTTTTCGGCCACCTTTGCGGCTCACCTGAAACACGGAGAATTTCATTTCGGTTTACCTGTACCGGCCGCCACTTTCTGGGCACTCTTTTTGGTGTCAGCCACGATGGTGTCGAACTGAAGGCGCACCTTTTCACTGACACTGAGCTTGGTGTACCGTCGCTCGCCCTCCCGACTCATCTCTTTTTGCAAGGCAAATACCGACTGCGGCCTGGACAAAGGGTCCAGTGACATGCACCACTCCACCACCTCGATCAGGTTGTCGGAATAAACACCCCGCAATCGAGTCAGGGCAATGGCGATCCGGTCCTTTTCAAGACGCTGGGGTGCCTCGCTCGGCGGATACCCCAGCATGCAGGCATACATACAGGCTCCAATGGCATAGATGTCGGTCCATGGGCCCATGGACGCATCGCGGCGGTACATCTCCGGTGCCGCAAAACCAGGCGTGTACATCGGCCGGATGAAATTACCTTCTTTACTGAGAAC
>JAUXQA010000238.1 GCA_030683195.1 Rhodoferax sp.
TTGGGGGGCGCTATTGGTGGCGGCGGGCTGGCACAGCCGGCGAGCAGGGCGGCCAGCGTCAGGGCTGTGGCCAGGTGCGGATATGTGGCGTGTTTCATTGGGCCTCCTCCACACGGGCGACAAACTGGGTGCCGCGCACGCCAATGATGCCAGCTGGGGTCTTGACCGTCACGGCGTCAGGCCGGAGCTTGGCAATCACGCCCGAGACATAATTCAGACTGCCCCGGCTCAAGCGGGTGCCCAAAAGCAATTGCCCCTGGGCGGGCGCGTACACAAACTCATCTACCGTCAACTCGGTGTCTGGCCCAAAAGACATGAGTGTGTTGTCTTTGAATGCGATACCCATGGCGGCGCCCTTGGCGGTTTTGAGCTGGCTGCCCAGCAACACCGGGGTGCCAGGTTGCGCGGCCACGCTTTGGCCAGAGGTGTTGACCCAGGCTTGGCCGGTCACGGTTTTGACGAAGCCCACGGGCTCAGTCTTGGCCTGGACGGGGGATGGCGTAGCGGCTTGTGCTGAGGCTTGTGTATGCGCCATCAAGGGCACGGCCAAGCAGGCGCAGGCCGTGAGCGTTCGCCAGAAAGGGTTTGTTGGGTTCACGCAGAGTCCTTTGAAAAGCGCATTCTCTCCTATCTGGCGCCAGGGGAGTTGGCTTGTCACCCCGGATCTGGCCAGCTGAAGCAGGGTTCAATTGCTATTGAATCTAGAGGGTAAAACCAGTGAACACGCCGGCTAGAGGCGCATTTGACATTATTTTGCCGAACCCAGGCCGTGGGGCGCTGCTGTTACCCAATCAGCTTCAGGCCAGGGGGCAGGGATTCGCCCAGCATGCGGCGTTCGGTGGCCTCGTCCAGTTCAACCCGGTGGCTCACCATCTCAAGCCAAACCTTGGGTGCCCGAATCACGCTGAGTTGGGACGCCAGGCGCGTGCGTAGCGCAGGGTCGATGTCACGCGCGCGGTCGTCGGTGACGCGGGCCAGGTGGGTCGCAGCAAAGGCGGCAGCCTCAAACTTTTTCCAGTCCAGCGCCAGCAGGGCATGCAGCCAGGTGGTGGCCACCTCGATGGGGACCGCGTCATGCGGGCTGCCATAAAAAGGCTGGCGCGCGCCAATGCGTCCCAGGGCCCAGAGGTGCAGGGCGTCGCTGCCAGGGCTCAGCCCTGCATGCGGCTTGGCCAGGGACTTGTGCAGGCGCTTGAGCAACCAGTCGCCAATCTCGGCTTTATAGGCCGACGGAATGCGCTCCAGTGCTGCGCCCAGGCGCAGCATGTCGTCGTCGCTGCCTTTGACGGGTGGCGCAGTGTCTGGCGTTTCGCCCTGCTCATTGCGCTGCAGGTTGTAGGCAAAGGCTTCCAAGAGCGTCAATTGCTCCGGTGCGGCCAAACCGCCGGCCACACGGCGCCACAGCGTCCACCATTCGGCGCCCACTTGTTTGTCATTGGCGAATTGCACGCCCGCTGGGTATTGGGTCCAGAGTTGTTGCACGCGCCAGCTGTCCAGCGCGTCGCCCAAACCCGGGCGCAGGCAGTAGCCGGCCAGGTTGAGCCACACGCGCTCATGCTCCACCGAGCGGCGCCGGGCGCGCTGGCGGGCCCACAGGGCGTCAAACAACTGGCGCAATTCGGGTGTGGCCCAGCGCTCGCGCTCGCCCAGGCTGTGTTCGAGTTGGGCGCGCAGTTGCTTCACTTCCTTGGCCACCACGGGCTTGGTGCCAGGGCCAAAAATACGGTCAATATCGCGAATGGCTTGCGCCAGCCGCCCGGCGGGCAAGGTGCTTGCCGGGCTGGGGGTGTCGGCTGCGTCAGGCGCATCGGCATGGCGCAAGTCAAACTCCAGCCGCCAGCGCTGATGGGCATTCGCCACGCTCACGCAGTGCATCTCCAGCGTGCCGACTTCGGTGAGCGAGGTCAGCAGCTGCACCGGGATGTCCTGGCGGCCTCCAGCAGGTGCCACGCCTGCAGGCTGTAGGTCGCCATCTCCCTGGGCTGCTTGCAGCACCATGTTGACCGGTGGCAAACGGACAAAACGCCCACCAATCAGGTCCACCAGATCGCCCGCCTGAGGCGGTGCCTTTTCGGTCTGGCTGGCGGTGGCTGTGACCAGGTGAAAACGCACCGGCTGCCCCAGGCGCAGGGCAAACGTGCGTTCACTCAAGCGCACCTCCTGCCCCGGCTCACTGCCCCGGGGCAGCAGGCACACGCCACGTGGAGTGCGGCCGGCGCCCTTGGCGTCTTCCAGCACCAAAAAGTAGCTGCGCGCCGAGCCGCCGCCAATTTTGGGCGCCAGGCCTTGCTGGGCCAGCACATAGGCCACGGCGCCACGCGCCACGGCCACATCGGGGTTGTCGTTGTGCAGCAGGTGCAGGGGCGCACCGCGCCACCCGTTCAGGGTGTCCTGCAGGCGCTGCACCAGCACGTTGGCGCGGAACACGCCGCCGTTGAGGAGCAGGGTGTCGGGCATGGCCTGGTTGTGCTGGCGCAAAAAGTCTGCCAGGTGGCGGGTGATGGCGGCGTCCCGGGCGTAAGGCAGGCCAAATTCGACCAGACCGCCGCGGGTCTGCGCCGCCTGCGCACTGGCCGCCACTTGGGGAAAAAAACCGTCCACGATCAGCTGCGCCACGTCCTCGCGCGTGAGCATGACCGAGCGGCTGCCCCCGATCAGGCGCGTGCCGCTCCCCACCAGCGTGACTTGCACTTGCGCCGGAGCATCGGCAGCCAGCAGTTGTTCTTTGGCCTGGCGGCAGCGTTCCACGAGTTGAGCCAACTGGCTGGCCGACAAGCGGGCGGGTGGTGCTGTAGGTGAAGCCGGTGTTGCAGGTGTGCTGGATGCAGCGGGCGCGCTGTTCAGGCGCGATTCGGCCAGATGCGCCAGCGCCAGGTCCATGTTGTCGCCGCCCAGCATCAGGTGCTTGCCCACGCCGGTGCGGGTGAGGTGAGGCTCGGGCCCCTGCCACGCCACGTCGATCAGGCTCAGGTCAGTGGTGCCGCCGCCCACGTCGCACACCAGCACCCGCTTCGTTTGGGCCAGTGCGGCTTTCAACGTGCTGCGGTGGCGCCAGAGCCAGTCATAAAACACGGCTTGGGGCTCTTCCAGCAGGCGCAATTGCGCCAGCCCGGCTTGGCGCGCCGCGCTCAGGGTCAACGCCCTGGCCGCTTCGTCAAACGAGGCTGGTACGGTCAACACCAGGTCCTGCTGGTCCAGCGGGGCTTGGGGGTGGCGGGCGTTCCAGGCGTCGCGCACATGGCGCAGGTAACTGGCGCTGGCCTCTACGGGGGAGACCTTGGGCACTTCGGCAGGCGCGCCCCAGGGCAGGATGGGCGCGAGCCGGTCCACGGCAGGGTGCGAGAGCCAGCTCTTGGCGCTGGTCACCAACCGGCCCGGCACTTGCGCGCCCAAGTGCCGCGCCCACTGTCCGATGACTACCGGTGCGGTGTCACTGGTTTCGCCCGCTTCGTCGGGCTCGGTGACCCTGCCGGCTTCGGGGGTTCCGGTTGTTGTTGCAGACCAGGGCAGTTGCAATGCCGCGCTGTTGAATTCATCGGTGCTGGCGTGGTAGCGCACCGAGGGCAGCAGGGGGCGCGCCGCCACCTGTCCGGCGGCCACCAGTTGCTCAATTTGCAGCACCTCAATGCCGGGCTGTGCAGCGGTTTTGCCCCGCGCCTTGGCTGGAGCCAGCCGGGCGTAGGCCACCACGGTGTGCGTGGTGCCCAGGTCGATGCCTACGATGTACTGGCGCATCAGGCTTTGTGCTGTGTGTTCAAGCCTGGCTGCGTACGTCGAATTCGACCTTCCAGCGCTCTGTGCCCTGGGCGGCCATGGCGGTCAGTTCCAGCGTGCCGGTGTCGGTGGCCAAGGCGCGCAGGGTCACCTGCACCACCTCACCCACCTGGCGTCCCTCGGTGGGCAGCGTGGCCTGAATGTCGCCCAGCGCTTGCAGTTCGTCGGGTTGCCAGAAGTCAAGCAGGGTGCCCAGTGTGTCCTGGCGGCGCACAGACGAGCCGTAAAAGCGCAGCACCACGGGTTCACCCACCACCAGGCCAAATTCCCGCGTTTGCAGGTTGGCCTCGGTGCCTTCTTCCATGCCAAAGGGCGCCACGCACAGGGCTTGCATGGGCGGCTCCAGGCCCGGAATGGCCGGCATCGAGGACTCGATGCCCACGTAATACGCTCGCGCCGTGCCGCCACGGATGCGCACACCCTGGCCCCGGCGCACGTAGCCGTAATAGGCCGCACCGCGCGCCACGGCCAGGTCCATGTCGGCCCCGGCCAGCATGCGCGCCGGAGCAGCAGCTTCACCCACCAGCCACTGGTTGAGCGTGCCCAGGGTGCGCTCGATCAGCACGTCGGACTTGAACACGCCACCGTTGAACAACACGGCAGTGGGGTGCAAAAAGCTGGCGTTCTCGCTTGCAGCGTTGGCGTTGGCAAAGCCCGGCAGCTCGGCAGTGGCGCCGGCCTGACGGCCCAGCAGGGCGGCCAGATGTCGGGTAACGCCCGCGTCTTGCGCATAGGGCAGGCCGAGTTGGGTCAGGCCGCTGCGGGTGCGGCTGGCTGGGCGGGCGCTGGCGTCCACTTGGGGGAAAAAGCCCTCCAGGATGGTGGCGCGTACCTCGGCCTGGGTGAGTTCGGTGCGAATGGCGCCGCCAATCAGTTTGGAGCCGCGGCTGGGAACCACGATCGGTTGGGTCGCCAGGGTGGCGTCGCTCAGCAGGGCTTCCTTGGCCACGCGGCAGCCATAGGTGAGGGCGCGCATTTGCCAGGGGTCCAGTGTTTTTCCCTCAGCGGCCAGTTTGCGGGCGACGATATGCGCCAGGGTCAGGTCCATGTTGTCGCCGCCCAGCAGGATGTGGTCCCCCACGGCCACGCGGTGCAACTCCAGTTGGCCTTCTCGCTCCAGCACGGCAATCAGCGAGAAGTCGCTGGTGCCCCCGCCCACGTCCACCACCAGAATGATGTCGCCGGGTTTAACCTCTTTGCGCCAGCGGCCGGTGCTGCCCTGAATCCAGTTGTAGAGCGCGGCCTGCGGTTCTTCCAGCAAGGTGAGTTGCTGGTAGCCAGCAGCACGGGCCGCCTCGGCGGTGAGTTCGCGTGCAGCGGGGTCAAACGAGGCAGGAATGGTGACGGTCACATCCTGCTGCTCAAACGGCGCCTCGGGGTGGGCCTGGTCCCAGGCCTGGCGCAGGTGGCGCAGGTAACGGGTGGAGGCTTCCAGCGGGGACACGCGGGCGACTTCGGGCGGGGCATCAAAGGGCAGAATGGCCGCGCGCCGGTCTACCCCCGGATGGCACAGCCAGCTCTTGGCACTGGACACCAGGCGAATGGGCGTCAGTGCTCCACGTGCGCGGGCAAATTCGCCCACCACAAAGTCTTGGGTGCCAGTCCAGGGCAGGGTCAGGTCACCCGCGGCGAGTTCGTCGGCATGGGGCAGGTACAAGAAGGAAGGCAGCAAGGCCAGGTTTTCAACGCTGCCGGGGGCCGTGAGTTGGGGGATGTCCAGCACGCCGTAGCGGGTATTTTCGCCATCGCTCTCGGTCAGGTCGACATAGGCCAGTGCGCAGTGGGTGGTGCCCAGGTCAATGCCGATGGCATAACGCGGGGTGCTCACAGCTCCACCTCGGCTTGGGCCAGCACGGTCGCGTCATGCCCCAGGGCGAGCTGGGGCAGGCGCGTCTCGGTGACTCGCCAGCCCCGGTGGCACAGCGTGCCGCTGAAGGGCGCCTGGCCAACCACATTGCCGGTGAGGCGTACAGCACGGGCGTCAAAGCCCGCGGGGAGGCTGAGGCGGCTTCCCTCGGCCTCGGGGCGCACGGGCGTCAGGGTGAAGTGTTCGCGCAGCACCTTGGCGCAGCCTTCATGCATGACGCGGGCCACGCCGCCAATGTCGGCGTCCGAGTATTGGCTCAGGTCTTCCTGGGTGAAGTCAATCAGGCGGGCATCGCGTTGCAGCAGGGCCAGCAATTGCAGGGCGGCGTCCGGCGTGGTTTCTTTCATCACGGGGGCTGGTGCAGCGGGTGCGGGCGCTGCAGGAGCGGCCGCAGTGGCGGCCTGTGGCCCGCGCAGGGCGATCACCCGGGCGGCAAAGGCAGGGTTGCCCAGCACCTGAAAAAACGCACCAAAGGCGACGGGCAGTCGCTGCAGAAATGAGGGCTGTGCCCCAGGTTTGAGATCAGTCATAAGAGGTTTCCTGAAGATTGGCGCGCGCCTGTTCATGGACAGGGGCGGCCGCAGAGCGGTTGGGTTGTAGTGCTGATTTTAGGGATTAAGGGTTTTTACCCATTTTCTCTGTCGTACCATAACGTCCGAAATGAGGGGAGTAGACCTGAAAATTTGACCTGTCCAATGAAACCTGTGCGCCTTTTGGCCGAGATTCTGCTCATTTTTGCAGTGGCAGAAATCAGCATCTCGATGGTGCTGCCCCTCTTGATTCCCGATGCGAGCCCCTTGACCGAGGGTTTCCTGGACATTGCCATGCTGGTGTGCCTTTGCGCGCCGGTCATTTATTGGCGTTTCAACCAGGTATTCGGAGGCCTTGACAAAGACCTGGCGCGGAGCCGGGTGGGTTTGAGCCAGCCCGGCAGGGCTGTGGCGCTAACGGCATTGGCCCAGGTGGCCGGCTTGCTTCTGACAGCCGGTGGCGTTTGGTGGCAAAGCAACAGGCTCGACGAACATGCCCAATACCAGTTTCATCGGGCCGCCGAACGCACGAAGAATGAGGTGCTCACGCGCCTCAATCAATCGGTGTATGGGCTGAGGGGGGCCAAGGGGGCCATGGCAGCCAGCCCGAATTTCAGGCGCCGCGAATTTCGGGCTTATGTGGCTTCACGCAACATGGCGGCCGAATTTCCCGGCATTCGCGGGTTTGGATTCATTGAACGGGTTCAGCGCACAGACCTGCAAGCCTTCGTGGCAAGGGAACGCGCTGACGGCGCCCCTGCATTTGCCGTACGCACCAGTGGCTCGGCACCGGAGCTGCTGGTCATCAAATACCTGGAGCCTCTGGCCGCCAACCTGGCCGCGCTGGGTTTTGATGTGGCTCAGGAGCCCGTTCGCAAGCTGGCGGCCGAGCGGGCCATCGACACCGGTGAGCCTGCCCTGACCGGGCTCATTGAACTGGTCCAGGATGAAAATAAGACGCCCGGTTTTCTGTATTTCGTGCCCGTCTACAAGAGTGGGGCCGCGCCCCAAAGTCCGCTTGAGCGGCAACGTGATCTTGTGGGTCTGCTCTATGCGCCCATCGTGGCCGTTGAATTGTTTGACAAAGCAACCGTGGTGTCAGATCACATGGTTGACTTCGAGTTGTATGAGGGCAGTGTGATCCGTCCCTGGAAATTGATCCATCGCAGTGACGGTGCGGAGGCTGCACCCAAGAAGATGCGTGAGGCCCAGCCCTTGCCAAAAACGAAGTACAGCGTGGACGACGTTGTTTATGTGGGTAGTCAGGCCTTGACGCTGCGGGCCTACGCCAGCCCGCGTTTTACAGCCGCCCAGGACCGCTCAAGTCTGGTGTTTGTCGGCGTGGGCGGGGTTTTGCTCAGCTTGCTTGTGGCGATGACGGTGTGGCTGCTGGCCGTGAGCCGGCAACGCGCGCAAGCCCTGGCGTCGGCCATGACCTCCGAACTGGAGCGCATGGCCCAAGTGGTAAAGCATACCGGCAGTGCAGTCGCCATCATGGACTGCCAGATGCGCATCGAGTGGGTGAACGCTGGCTTTACCCTTATTACGGGTTACGCGCTGGATGAAACCCTGGGGAAAACTCCGGCGGAGTTGCTGTCAAGCCATAAAAGCGATCCGGTCGCCATTGAAGCCTTGCGGGAGAGCGTGAAAAACGCCGTGGCCTGCCGTGTCGAGTTGATCAACCGCGCCAAAGACGGGAGCAATTACTGGGTTGATGTGGAGTTGCAGCCGACCTTTGATGCGCAAAAAAATCTGGTCGGTTTCATGGAAATCAGCACCGACATCACCCAGAGCAAGCAGACCCAGCACCAATTGGAGACTGCGCTGCGGGAGACTGACGCCATTTTGACTACGGTGCGCACGCATGCCATCGTGTCGGAGACCAGCCGCGACGACGTTATTTTGTCGGTCAACGATGCTTTTTGCCAGATCAGTGGCTACAGCCGCGAGGAGTTGATTGGCCATAACCACAACATCATCAACTCAGGGGTTCACACGCCCGCTTTTTGGACTGATTTTTGGCAAACCATTGGCAGCGGTCAGCCGTGGCGTGGAGAGGTCTGTAACCGTGCCAAAGACGGGACGCTGTATTGGGTGGACAGCATGATTGCGCCCTTTGTGGGCGCAGACGGCGAGATTGAAAAATACGTCTCCATTCGCACCGACATCACAGCCCGCCGACGGGCCGCTGACCAGTTGATCCAAAGTGAGGCGACTTTTTCAGCCATGTTCAGCCAGTCATCCACGGCGATGGCCTTGCTGTCCATGACCGGGCGGACGATGAAGATCAACACTGCGCTGTGCGATCTGTTGGGCTATACACAGGACGACCTGCTGGAGTTGTCCTTGGCGGACGTCAGCCATCCGGACGAGTGGAATGTGGACCGGTTGCAGGAAGCCGGGCTGCTCGCTGGTGAAGTGGAGCGCTACCAGCGGGTCAAGCGCTACGTGCACCGGGATGGGCACATCGTCTGGGGTCTGGCCAGTGTGTCGGTGGTGCGCGCGGCCGATGAGTCGGTGTCATTCATCATCGTCCAGATTGTGGATATCACGGCACGCAAGCGCGCCGAAGAGGCACTCAATGTGAGCAACGCCTTGATGGAAGAGTCCCAGGCCATCGCCAAAGTGGGCGGATGGGAGTTGGATGTGAAAAGCGGCGCCTTGTACTGGACGCATGAGACCTACCGCATTCACGAGACCACGCCAGACGATTTCAACCCGACGGTGGACGCCGGGGTGGGCTACTTCCCCCCTGACTCGCGCGAACGCATCACGCAGGCCATGCAAGCCGCCCTGGAGCGCGGTGAAAGTTACGATCTGGAGCTGCAGACCCACACCACCCAAGGCCATCTCATTGACGTGCGCACCACGGGCACGGCCACGGTGGAGGATGGCAAGACGGTGCGCGTGAGCGGTATTTTTCAGGACATCACGCAGCGCAAGCAATACGAGCGCTCCCTGTTGGAGGCGCGCGCAGCGGCAGAGCTGGCAACCCAAAGCAAGGGGCAGTTTCTGGCCAACATGAGCCACGAAATCCGCACCCCCATGAACGCTATTTTGGGCATGCTCAAGCTGCTGGGCAATACGGCGCTCAGCAGCAACCAGCATGACTATGTGCGCAAAACCGAAGGGGCCGCCCGCTCCTTGCTGGGGCTGATCAACGACATTCTGGACTTCTCCAAGATCGATGCCGGCAGGATGGAGTTGGACCTGAGCCCCTTCCGGGTGGACCGCCTGATGCGTGACCTTGCGGTGGTGCTCACGGCCAACGTGGGGGCCAAGCCCATTGAGGTGCTGTATGACCTGGACCCCACTCTGCCCGCCAGCGTGCTGGGGGACGCCATGCGTTTGCAGCAGGTCTTGATCAATCTGGCGGGCAATGCCGTCAAGTTCACTTCGGCGGGCCAGGTGGTGGTCTCCTTGCAACGGGTGTCGGTTGACCCGCAGAAGCCAGCGGCGCACGGCCCGTCGGAGGTCACAGGTGCGGCAAATGAGCCGGATGTGGCCTTGATTCGCTTTGCCGTGAAAGACTCCGGTATTGGCATTGCTCCAGAAAATCAGGCCAAAATTTTCAGCGGCTTTTCGCAGGCCGAGGCCTCCACCTCGCGCCGCTTTGGTGGCACAGGACTGGGCCTGGCCATCAGCCAGCGGCTGGTGCAGGTGATGGGCGGGCAGATCGAGATTGAGAGCCAGCTGGGCGTGGGCAGCACCTTTTCGTTCACGCTCAGGCTGCCACGTGCGGCCCAGGATGACTCACTCGCGCCAGAGCCGGTTGCAGTCCTGCCGGCCCAGCGCGTGCTGGTGATTGA
>JAUXQA010000239.1 GCA_030683195.1 Rhodoferax sp.
CCAATCAACAGGGGGGCACCGGCCACGCCCAGGGTGAATTCAACATCGGCAAAGCGGTTCTCCACCCGGGAGGCAAAGCGGTTGGCCAAATCCTTTTGGTGCGCACCCAGGATGTTGATGGCGTAATGCGAGCCGGTGCTGAACGACGCCATGTTGGTGGAGCGCTTGCCCAGGCTCCACAGCACCAGCGGTGGGTCCAGCGAGACTGAATTGAACGAATTGGCAGTCAGCCCGATCAGCTCGCCCTCGGGGGTGCGGGCCGTCACGATGGTGACGCCGGTGGCAAAGTTGCCCAGTGCGCGGCGAAACTCGGTTTGGGAAAAGTTGGGGGTCTGTGCCATGAGGCGGTATTCAAACAGTGACATGCTCACAATTTAACCCATTTTGGCGCACAAACGGGTCGCTCAGGTGCATGCCCCTGACGGGCTGCTGATGTGGACTTGGGTAAGGGATGGTGCGCGGGAATAAAATTGCGCCATGGGTTTTTGTAAATATGTGCTGGCCACTGCGGCTTTGGGCGTGGCGGGGCACACAGTGGGCGCTGCGGTGTGTGATGATTTTTACGCGCGGCTGCCCAACGTCAAGATGGCGCTGTGCGTAGACGCCAAACTGCAGGCCACCCCGTCCCGCAGCGTCAAAGGTCGCACCATTTACACCACCGACATTCGCCCCGTTGATGCCCGGTTGCGCGTGCTGGTGGTGGGTGGCATCCATGGCGATGAGTTGTCTTCTGCCTCGGTGGCGCTGCACTGGATTGCCCTCGCGCGGGGCGCGCCCTCTCAAACCCACTGGCGCTTTATCCCGGCGCTTAACCCGGATGGCTTGTTCAGCCGCCCCTCGCGGCGCGTGAATGCCAATGGCGTGGATTTGAACCGCAACTTTCCCACGCCCGGTTGGGAAAAAGAGTCCGTGGTGTACTGGCAGCAGCGCACGCTCAAGGATCCGCGCCGCTGGCCCGGCAAGACGGCGCTGAGCGAGCCGGAGTCCAAGTTTCTGGTGCAGGAGATGGACCGTTTCAAGCCGCATCTCATCGTGAGCATCCATGCACCCTACGGCGTGCTGGACTTTGACGGTCCGGTGATGCCCCCTACCCGGCTGGGACGCTTGTACCTGGACCAGGTCGGCGTATTCCCGGGGTCGCTGGGGAACTATGGTGGCGTGCACAAGCGCATGCCAGTGGTCACTATTGAGTTGCCCAACGCCCTGAAAACCCCGCCAGATGCCGAAATCAAACGCATGTGGCTTGACCTGCGGCGTTGGATGGACGAGACCATCAAGCCCGGCCTCACCGCGCAGGGCAAGGCCGACGCGCCGGGCTAGCCCAATCTCCCTGACCCGGGTGCGGGGCTGTGGTGCTTGTGAAATATCAAGCCCTCAAACGAGACGGTCTTTAAAGTGGGCTCCAGTCCCCAGCGGACTTGAACAACCCCCCCCCCCACTTTATGGATGGTCCGACCATGCTTGATGCCCTCAAAAATACCGGAAAAAACATGGGTCACGAGATCCGTCGCGCTTGGGAAAGCCTCTCGGAGGGCTGGCGCGAATTGCTCAGCCGCAGCAGCAATGCGCTCACCCACTTTGGGCGGCACAAAGACGAGATCAAGGTGCAGGGCACAGACGACTCGCAGAGCAGCGTCGGCAACGAGTTGGCGGCCTTTCCCCGCTGGAGCCTGTTGGCGGGCGAGGTGGAAGAAACCGCCAAAGATATCGTGGTGCGGGTGGAGTTGCCCGGCATGGACAAGGCCGACTGCAGCATCACGATCGAGGGCAACCTGCTGCGCCTGAGCGGTGAAAAGCGCTTTGAACGAGAGACCCACAACAGCACTTACCACGTGATGGAGCGGGCTTACGGCGTCTTTGAGCGCACCATTCCCTTGCCCCGCAATGTGGCCATCGACCAGGCTCGCGCCAGCTTCAAGAATGGCGTACTGACCGTTCACCTGCCCAAGCAAGAAGCCAGCGCACCGGGGTCAATCCAGCTGTCCTGAGGTTCAACTGCCGGTCTTGCAGGTGACCTGCGGCTGGCAAGCATGCGATTCGTCGTTCAAAAAATACGAATTTAAACTTCAATCTCATTGAACCTATTTGCATTCACCGGCTCCTAAACTTCTCCGCACAGCAAGGTTCAGCCTTGCTGCATCGTTTAAGAAAGCCCCTTTGTGACTGCAATCCCTTCGTCTGCCAAAAGCCCTCAGGTCACCCGCTATTCCCCGGTGGCCATTCTTTTGCACTGGGTGTTGGGCTTGGCCATTTTGGGCATGTTTGGTGTGGGCGTCTACATGACTGACCTGCCGTTTTCGCCCTGGCGCCTCAAGCTTTACAACTGGCACAAGTGGGCCGGCGTCACGATTCTGGCGCTGTCGGTGTTGCGCCTGGTGTGGCGCCTGACGCATCGCCCGCCGGCGTTGCCGCAGGTGGTTGCCTTGGGCATGCCCGCTTGGCAAACCCGTGCGTACCACGCC
>JAUXQA010000019.1 GCA_030683195.1 Rhodoferax sp.
ACGCCACCACGACGTGTTTGATCTGTGTGTCCTTCACCACCTCCGAGAGCGTTGCCACAAAGTTTTCCAGGACAACGATCGCCGTCGCGCCCGAATCTTTGAGTTGATGCGCCAGTTCACGGGCGGTGTACAAGGGGTTGACGTTGACGCAGGTGAATCCGCCGCGCAAAACACCCGACATCGTCACAGGAAACTGCGGCACATTAGGAAGCATGATCGCCACACGAGTATCGGGCTCCAGGCCGAGGCTTTGCAGCCAAGCACCCATTGCTGCAGACAGTTGATCGAGCTGACCATAGGTCATCCAGCTTTCCATGCACACTGAAAACGGACTCGATGCGTTCTTGCGAAACGACTCCTCAAGCATCTGCGTCAATGATTGATATTGTTCGGGGCGAATCTCGTGGGGCACGCCCGGGGGATAACTCTTCAGCCAGATTTTTTCCATGATGTACTCCTACTACTCATTGTGAGCGAGGAGCTTGACCGGGTGTTATCGGGGTTCCCCCAGTGTGGCGCTGATTTCCGTCTCACAGGCGACACGATCGGCATCGAAGAGCCGATCAATCAACCCGGACTCTCGCATATTCACAGCATCCAGAAAATACTTCGCCCCTTCACCGCTTGAGCCCATGGATGCAAAAGTGTCAAAGCCCGACTCCAGAAATCGCTGCAAAGATCCCAGTCCAGCCAAGCTGGCTGGACCGCGCATCATTTTCAGCAACCTGCGCAGGCCCGGGGTGCGAGTCAAGTGGTCCAGTTCGTGGCCGACAGCCATGACGGTGCTCAATTGCCGGTTGCGATCGGGGCGGCGGTCAACCGCACGCCAAGCACTCACATACCGTGTAACCTGCGACTCATCGGGGCCATTCATCCACTGTTGCGCCATGGCGAGGTCGAGTTCTTCGGTCAGGCAATGCAGTTGGGCCAGAGAGACGGCTGTTTTGACGACCTGCTCTGGAAATAACCGCTCCAATGCGCTTGCTATCCGGGCAAATTGCGCATCGCGCTGCGTGTAATCCTTGGCACTGTACAACTCCTCTAAAAAAAAGAGCGCTACGGTTTTGTATTTTTCAGTGTTCAGGAAGTCCGCATAAGTGCCTGAGAACCTGGCCGCCTGAAAATGCTTGATCTCACCAATGGCCGTGGCAAGCGCCGGGTTGTCGGCCGCCAGCTCCCGCAATTGGGTAACACGCTGAACGGCCTCGCGAATGATGTGTGTGGCTTCCATAGTGGCTCCAAGTCTAGCTAGGTGCGGCGCTCTACCGTTCGTGGTCAATCGCATGCACCATCCACACCATGCAAAGAAGACGTCTGCTCAAACTGGGTATTGCCTCTGCTGCTGTATTCATGGTGGTGGGTGGTGTCACGACCCTGCTGCAGCCAGTCTGGCAACAAGGCAGACTAACACCTGCTGCTCGGGAGATTTTTTCGAGTGTCGCGCGTGCCATTCTGGAGGGCACGCTGCCAGAAGAAGCCAACACGAGACAACAGGCGATGCAAGGGCTGCTTGATCGCCTTGATGGTGTGATTGCGGCTTTTCCTCCCCATGTTCAAGCTGAGTTGGCCCAACTCATGGGGATATTTGTTTCTTCCGTGGGGCGGCGCACCTTGGCCGGGCTGCAGCCTTCCTGGGCTGAAGCCAGCGTTCTTGAAGTTCAGCAGGCCTTGCAGTCGATGCGATTGTCCAGCCTCACGCTGCGTCAGCAAAGCTACCACGCCCTGCACGACCTTATCGGCGTTGCGTACTTTGCAGATGCAAGCACTTGGCCCGCGCTGGGCTACCCCGGCCCCTTGACCATCTAACCTCAGAGAACCTTGATCCATGAGCAGTTTGCATGACCCCATCCGCACGGGACTCAACCGTGGCTGGAAGGTTCACGGCGGTCCGCACCGCCCGGTACCGGCCCATATCGTGTGCGATGTCGCCATCATCGG
>JAUXQA010000261.1 GCA_030683195.1 Rhodoferax sp.
ACCCACGACAACAGGAATCACAATCCTGACTTTTTTATATTCCACCGTGTTGATTCAGATAGTACAATCAATATAAATCAACAACCTACCTCACATACACTGGACAGGTGAACAGCTACCGCGTTGATTTATATTCACCAAAATAGCGCATTTCAGTCTGTAAATAGTCTGTAAATGCTGAAAGGTTCTCAACATGGCACGCCCAAGCAAGACTGCACCGATTGACTACGCCGCTGCCCACGACCTTACGCATGGCCTGCTGGAGCGTGCTGTCTGCCCTAATGCCTTGCCGTTCGTTCTTGTGCGTGATGCCGACAAAAAGGGTTTGCGCCTGCGCGTGACCAAGGCCGGGGGTAAGGCTTGGCAGTTTGAAACCCGTGTCAAAGGAAAACTGTTTACCCGTGCGCTGGGTGGCTGGCCTGCCGTGTCGATTGAGACCGCCCGACAAGAGGCGCACCGCCTGCGCGGCCTGACCGAACAAGGCGTTGACCCAAGGGAGGGTGAGCGCCGACAAGAAACCGACAAAGCGGCTGCCGTTGCAGAGAAAGCAGCCGCCCAAATTGCCCAAGCCCAACAGGCAATCGCCCAAGCCCTGACCGTGGGCGAAGTATGGGCCGTCTACATTGAAGAACGCCGCCCATATTGGGGTGACTTGCATTACCGCGACCATATCGACAAAGCCAAGGCCGGGGGGTTGCCTTCTGGCCGCCGTGGTGGTGGCAAAGAGCTAACCAAGCCGGGGCCACTGGCCGCATTGATGCCGCTGACGCTGAAAGACCTTGACCAAGCCACGATAGAGGCATGGGCCGCGAACGAGGGCAAGACCCGCGCCAGTTCTGCCCGCCTGGCATGGCGTCTACTGACCGTGTTTCTGACCTGGTGCGCCGAGCAGCCCACCTATGCCTCCCTAATGTCCACCAAGAACCCCGCCAAAACCAAGAAGGCCCACGAAGCGCTGGGTAAGGCCGGGACGAAATCGGACGTGTTGCAGCGCGAGCAACTGGCCGTGTGGTTCGCCGCCGTACAACAGCTACAGAACCCGGTCATTGCCGCTTGCCTTCAAATGATGCTGCTGACTGGTGCGAGACCAGGTGAAGTGCTGTCGCTGCGCTGGGAGGACGTCAACACCCAATGGAAGGGAATCCAAATCCGCGACAAGGTGGAGGGAACCCGTGAGATACCCTCAACGCCCTACATGTTGCACCTGCTGGCCGCCCTGCCCCGCCGCAATGAATGGGTTTTCCCGAGCCCCACCAGTGCTACCGGCTGCCTGACCGAGCCCAACAACCCGCATACCCGCGCCTGCACTGCTGCTGGCCTGAAAGGACTTACCTTGCATGGCCTACGCCGTTCGTTCGCCAGCCTGACCGAATGGCTGGAGGTGCCTGCTGGCGTGGTAGCGCAGATTCAAGGCCACAAGCCGAGCGCAACCGCTGAAAAGCATTACAAGGTGCGACCGCTGGAGCTGCTGCGCGTTCACCATGAGCGAATCGAGGGCTGGATTCTGGAACAGGCCGGGATTGTGTTTGATGCTGGCGTGGAGCCGGGAAGGCTGCGGGTGGTCAATGGGTGACACCTAACGAACGTCGTACAACAAAAACATACAAATATCTATATACTCTGGCCATGAAACCTGTCGAATTTCGTGGTACGTCACTTGATGATTTGAGGGACTTCCCGCAAACAGCGATGCGTGATGCCGGGTATCAGATTGACCGGGTTCAAAACGGGCTGGAAGCTGATGATGTCAAGCCCATGCCGACTATCGGTGCTGGCGTGATGGAGTTGCGGATTTGGGACGAAGCCGGGACATTCCGGGTTGTGTACGTCGCCAAGTTTGAAGATGCTGTGTACGTGCTTCACTGTTTTCAGAAGAAAACCCAGCAAACATCACAGCGGGATATTGAGCTTGCACGCAAGCGATTCAAAGCACTGTTGAAGGAGATTTCAAAATGACCGACAAGCAAAGATTTGCCAGCGTGTGGGATGCCATCGAGAACACACCGCAACAGGCCACCAGTTTGCGCGCGCGCTCTGAACTTATGATGAGCCTGACCAAGGTCATCCGTGAGCGCGGTATGACCCAAGGTGATGCCGCTGCCTTGTTCGGTGTAACTCAACCCCGTATGTCCGACCTGATGCGTGGAAAGATAAACCTGTTTTCTCTCGACACCCTGATTGATATGGCGGCCACGGCTGGGATGAGCCCCACGGTCAAAGTGTCGAAGCCAAAGGCAATGCCGAGCAAGCATCCAAAGCGCACCGCCAAGCGCCAGATGGAGGCCGCGTGAGTATGCCAAAACACCAGCTATCCACTGGCAACAAACAACTGTCATCCGTGACCGTGGACCCGCTGGACGCTTTCAAGGCAACCGGGCCGGACCGGCAGACCCGTATCAATGCCGTGCTGCGTGACGCTTTGGCGCATGGTGTGGTGAAGCCATGAAAACGATTAACCCACCACACCCCGGCCTGACCTTGCGTGATGACGTGTTGCCAGTACTGGGGCTGGGCGTGACCCAAGCCGCTGAACAATTGGACGTGTCCCGCGTGGCACTGTCCCGCGTGTTGAACGGACGGGCTGCTATTTCGCCACATATGGCTCTGCGCCTGGAAGCGTGGTTAGGTGCCGCCCGTGGTGGCGATGCCCGCGTATGGCTGGCACAACAGAGCGCCTATGACGTGTGGCAGGCAGAGCAACGATTCAAGGTGGCACCGATGTACGTTCAACCCGCACCAGCGATGCCGGCGTGAACGCGCCGTTTGATGTCAATGCCGCGCCGGACGTTGTGCACGGCTCGAACGGCACGCTGGCACAGCTTGAATGAAATTAGACGGAGTGGTGGCGCATACGCGCCCACCGACCCCTCGCCGCAAACTGGCTGAACCACTTAACTACTAAAGAGATTGTGGATGGTCAGCGTGACAATTCCGTTACGAATAGTCAACCGCATTGTGTTTGTGGCGAGCTTCTAATAAGAGCCGGAATTCGTCAAGTTTTACCCCAGCTAGACCCGCCTCGAACTGGGTTGAAAAGCGGGCTCCCCTAGCTGCCGGCTGGGAGCTTTTATCAAAGGGTGCACTAATGGGTATGCAATGTATAAGTTTTTGAACTGTGATGAGTGGCTTTCAATTGAGAATGCAATTGAGCCGCTTGGGGCAATATTGGGCAGTGCGGTCAAGTCCAGCAATGATGTTCTCGCATTACTCTTTGATGGCAAATTGCAAGGTTCTATTCATTCGAGTAGGGTGGTCGCTGTACCTCTTGCCGAAATGACTGATGAGGAAGCAAAAAGTCACCGTGGGCTCAAATGGAGGAAACCCAATGGTCACTTCATTGGCACGATATCACTGGATGACTGCGTAATGTTGCGAGCGACCAATCCCGTACTGGATGTTCCATTTTTCTGTAAAAGAGTTGGTGATATTGATTTTTTTCTTGATGCTAAGGAAAGACACCTTGATGTAAGCAGGAATATTCGAGTCCCGCCCGGAACGCTAGTTAAAACGCCTGACAAAGATGACTATTTCTGTGTTTTGGGTGGTTCAAGCATCCCTGAAACATTCGGTCAAATCGTCATCCGAACCCAAGCCATACGGGAGTTTCAGAGCCAGTTGATTGAACTTCAAGAGGCTCAGGCAAAGGACACTGCAACTCCTGCGCTCGTGGCGGCTGAAGATGAATTGACGATGTTTGCAACCCGAACAGAATTGATTGATGCGTTCGGCAAGTTCACAGACATGGATAAATCGTGGTTTGACAACCTTAAAGACGCCCCTAGGCTGATGGCTGCCCGAAAGTTCACGGGGCAAGGTGGCCGCCATAGTGCTGAGCCCTTGTTCTGCCCGTATCTAGTTATGCAATGGATGGCAGACCCCAAGCGGAAGAAGGGCAGGAAATTAAACGACACGACAGCATGGCGACTGCTGAAAAGCCATTTCCAAAAAGTCTACGACCAATATTCGATAGGCGACCCGAACACCAATTGACCGGGGTAAATAGTAATATTGGCCGGGATTGCTGCCCTACTTTCGCCGGGGTTTGAGAGTGAGTTTCGACGGGGTTATTCAGACACACATTGCCCCGCCGTCGCAATTCAACCATGTTCAACAAATGCGAAAGCAAAAACATGGAAACCGCAACTCATTCAAGCATCCGAGCGATGCAGGCACCTCAACAGTTCAAAGCGCAGCATCTGCCACTGGAGCAAGTCAGAAAGCCAAATTTAACGACCGCTGAGGCCGCGTTCTATTTGAATCGCGCACCGCAGACGCTTCGCGTATGGTCGATGCGTGACGGAATAGAAGGGCTTCGTCCGCGCCGCATTCATGGCCTGCTGGCATGGAACACCGCTGAAGTTAAGGCACTCGCCGGGGTGGCAGTATGAGCCGCGTTACCGTCACCACGGGCGACTGTGCCGAACAAGCCGGGCACGCCATTGCCAGCAATTGCTTGGACGCTATGCTCAAAAGCGACAGCCAAGCCGAGAACGGCAAAGCACTACAAACAGCGTTACTTGAACTGCAACGCCTCCCACACCCTAAGCGTGCCGCTGGGGGCTTCACTATGGCGCTGGTAAACGTGCTTGAAGTAGGTTTAATGAACCTGCCGAAGGGCGCCTAATAATGGCCGCCCCAAAAAGCAATGGGCCGGACGCGTCTAACGACCAACCCGCCAAGACACTGACCAAAAACACTGTTGGTTTTATCGCACGCTGCTTGGCAATGGTTTGGAGCGACAGTCGTTTGTTTACTCTGGCGCTTGCTGTACTGGCTTTTATCTTGTTGTGGCTGATTCCCGAGACTCCTCAATACACGGGATGTGACATATGAGTACCGCTCGATTCACAGGTACCAAGAATCCGCGACACCTGCGCGTGATCCAAGCCCTGATTACACACCCACTACCCCGTCAGCAACTGGACCAGGTGGCCAGCACCAGAAATGGCCCTGACCAAGTGGCAAAATTTCGCCGCCATAAGCGGGAGTTGCTTTGCACCCGCACCAAAAAAATAGACCTAGGCAGGTTCAATATGCTGCCCGGTGTCTATCACTTTACAAAGAAGACCAGGCTACTGATCAATGCATGGCATTGCAGACGTGCGGGAGGCCCAACCTATGCTTAGCGAAGTAGCACGCGCCAGCGATGCGCTTCATCACCTTGACGCCAGTTGCACCCGTGACGAATGGCACAAAATTGGACGCGCTGCAATTGCTGCCGGACTGACCATTGGTGACCTGGACACATGGAGCGCAACAGGCTCCAACTACGGCGGGAGCAGTGATGTTAAAGCCGCCTTCAGGACAATCAAACCGGAGGGCGGAACTGGGGCCGGCACTCTGTTTCGATTGGCTAGTGCTGCTGGATGGCAGGTAGGCAAACCCAGCCCACGACCTGCACCAGCACAGAACCGCAATACAGAACAACTCCGCAAGCCAGCACCAGGCATGAGTGCTGCTGACGTCTGGATCAGGTGCGAGCCTGCTACCAACCAGCACGCTTACATTGTGACCAAGGGTGCCGCTGGTGTGCCATTAGACGACCTGCGCGTGGTTGCCGCTGGTGACAGCCTTCAGATTGCCGGTCAGAGCATGGCCGGGTTCCTGATGGTGCCCGCGTATGCACCAGACGGTGAGCTACAGAGCGCCCAATTCATCCCCGCGTCCGGTACTGGCATGAAAGTAAACCTGCCCGGTGCGAGCATGGCAGGGGCTACTTTTACCGTTGGGCCGAATGTTGGCCCTGCCCATCTCTGCGAAGGTATCGGGGCTGCATGGGCCGTTTGGCAAGCCACAGGACAGCGCGCCGTGTGTTGTTTCGGCTGGGGCAATGTTCGCCGTGTTGCAGTGGACATGCGGGAGCGTGATCCTGCCGCCCGTTTGGTACTGGTGCCTGACACTGGCAAGGAACAGGATGCAGTAAAGATAGCAACAGAAGTTGGGGCTGCCATTGTTGCAATGCCTACTGGCTGGCCTGATAACTCGGACATTCACGACCTGATGGCGCGCGAGGGTGGCGATGTGCTGGCGCTGCTGCTAGAGAACGCAACAGAGCCGCCCAGGCCTGCTCAGCGTTTGAAGTCCGTTTCAGTGTTTGACGTGATGACCAATCCCGCAAGGCCGACTGCGTTCGTTTGGGATGGCTACCTACCTCGCGGTGTTGTTTCTTTGTTTGGCGCTCATGGTGGCACAGGTAAGAGCACAGTCGCCCTGATGTTGGCAGTCTGCACTGTGTTGGGCAGGCCATTGTTCGGGGTGGCAACAGAGCAAAGCACAGCTCTTTTTGTAAGCCTTGAGGATGGCGACAACATCGTACGGCACCGGCTGGCCGGTATCTGCCGGTCATGGGGAATTGATCCGGTAGAGCTTCATGGCCGCCTGCACATCGTTGACGGCACGGAGAACCCTGAACTATTTTGTGCCGAAACCCGTGGCTCTGGTGAGACTACTGCAAGCTACTTAGAGCTACGCAATCTTGTTCAATCTGAAAATATCGGGCTGGTGGTGGTGGACAACGCCAGCGATGCGTTCGGGGGTGATGAAATCCAACGCCGTCAAGTTCGCGCTTTCATGCGTGCGCTTGCTGATGTGGCGCGACTGACAGCCTGCTCAGTTGTGTTACTCGCTCACGTTGACAAGGCGACAAGTCGTAACAAAAAGGCCGATGGCGGTGAGGGCTATTCTGGTTCGACTGCATGGCACAACAGCGCACGGAGCCGCCTGTTCCTGACCCGTGGCGATAACGGCTTATTGACCCTTGAGCACCAAAAGAACAACCTTGGCAGGATGCGTGAGCCGTTAACGCTTGAATGGCTCGAAGGCGGTTTCCCACAAGTGGTGGCTGAAATTTGCTTTGATGGATCGCGCCAGCAAGGACGTGTTGATGATGACCGTGCGGCTGCATTACTTCGCTTGATAGCTGAGTTTGAAAGTCGCAAACAGTATTGCAGTCCGGCGCTGACCTCGCGCAATCACGTCTATGCTTTGCTCAAGAGTGAACCGGCTTTCCAGATTCTCAAGTTGAAACAGGACGATACCAAGCGGATTGTGACGCAATGCCAGCGTGCCAAATGGATTGAGCCGCTTGACTACCGTAGCCCAGACCGAAAACCGCACCAAAGGTGGACGTTGACACCTGAGGGCTATAAGTTCGCTGGTTTAGCTGCGCCAACTGCGCCAACTTGCGCCAACTATCAAGATGGCACGGATGGAACAGTTGGAACAAGGGGGGGTGCGCCAACCGCGCCAACTACCCTAGGGGGTGTGGGGGAGAGAGCGCACACAACAGATGGCGCAACAGGGGGTGTCAATCCATGAACGCGACAAACACACTGTTGCTGTGGAACTCTCAGACTGATGACGTATTGCTCAAGCCTTGGCCTGAGTTGGACAGGAGGCACGGCGGTTATCGCAGCGGACTTGCCTGTTACACGGTGGTACAAAAGGCCAGCTTTGAGCACAGCAAAACGATCGTGTCTGTAGAAACCATGCACTGTGTGGTGCGAGATGGCACTCATACACAAAAGCTGCACGCTACTTTGTTGGGGCTGTCTGAGTACAGAGATGCCTATGCAGACGATATGCCGGAGGTTAACCGCCATGATTGATTTATTTGGTCTGGATCAACAACCCCCAAGAACCAATGACCGCCTCGAAGCCGCCGCACTTGTGGATGTATCAAAGGCACTCAGAGCCCATCCTGCAGTTGGTTGGACAGAATGCCAGAACACAAGGGGGCGCTCACATGGCGCTTTCTGCCGCTGATTCTTGTGTGTTGCGCATTGACAGCAATCGATTAATTTGACAAATGATTTAGGCGTTTATTTTGGAGTCAAACTATGAACAAACGCAGCACGAATGACATGCACGCCCTGGATATTCGCAAGATTGCGCGTGTCGGTCTTTTGAGGACAGGTGGCTCATTCACCTTTCAATGGACGCGGGGCGGTACCGTGATAGCGAGCATTGGCGGCATTGTGGACAGTGCCAACAGCGTGACATTGCATTACTGCATGCGCAGACCTGATGCTGAATGGCAGGACATGCGGTACCCGGTCATGATCGAATGGACGGCCTGCCACTATGGCGGAACCCGGCCATGGTGGAACTGCCCTTGCTGTGCAAAGCGTGTCGCGGTGCTGTGGGGCGGCAGCACCTATGCCTGCCGGCAGTGCCAACAGATCAACTACGAGTCCACACGCACGACTGAATCCAGTAAACCCTTTGATCGGGCCGACAAGTTGCGCAAGCGGCTGGGCTGGGTGCCGGGTATTGCCCGAGGAATAGGTGAACGCCCTAAGGGAATGCACCTGACAACCTACTATCGACTGGCTCACAAGTACACAGTCCATGCGCAGGCTACATTTGAAAGCATGGAAAAGCTTTTCAGTCAGCTCAATCGCTAGGTGGGGCCGGGCTAGCTGTGGGCCAAAAGTAGGATTAATTTAGGTTTGAAGATGCCAAAATGGACAGCACAAAGCCAGCTTGCTTTTTACTGCAGTAGAAGTTGCCCTGCTCAACGACCATCATTCAGCAAAAGTATTATCAGCCGCTACTTACAGCGGGTTTGTTAGTTGATTGTGATCAACCAAATGGAGGGGCCAATAATCACACTTCATGATGGGCGAGATCAGGTGAAATTTCCGCCGACCTGTGGCAAACCAACAACTTTCCGCGCCAAGTGTGAACTGAACCTGCCCCTGTTTGACGTACCGCTTAGCCGTTCCATTATGCGGCCTTCAATTGCTGTGCCGCAGTCCAGCGTTCTTCAAACTTCATAGGACTGACATACCCCAACGTGGAGTGCAACCGGCTGTGGTTGTAGAACGTCAGCCAGTCAATCACTTCGTCCATTGCCTCTCGGCGAGTGGCAAACTTCTTCCCGTACAGCCTGCCCACTTTCAATCGACCCCACAGACTCTCCGTGGGTGCGTTGTCCCAGCAGTTGCCCTTGCGGCTCATTGAGCTTCTCATCTTGTAACCCGTGAGCGTGCTCTGGAATTCATGCCCGCAATATTGGCTGCCACGGTCCGAATGGAAGATGACGCCAGGTGCCGGGTGACGCCTGAACCATGCCATCTTCAAAGCGTCGGTCACCAAGCTGCTTTGCATGTGCGCCTGCATGCTCCAGCCCACTACCTGACGGCTGAAGAGGTCAATGACGGCGGCCAGGTACAACCACCCCTCATCAGTGGCGATATACGTGATGTCGCCCGTCCAGACCTGATTGGGTGCAGCCGGGCTGAAGTTGCGCTGCACCAGGTCAGGAGCAATGGGCAGATGGTGCTTGCTGTCCGTGGTGACGACAAACTTGCGTTTGCACCGAGCGCGGATGCCGTGTTTCTTCATCAGACGGCGCACCCGCTCCTTGCCAACACGGTAACCTCGTGCGACCAGTTCTTTCCACATCTTTGGCCAGCCGTATTCCCCTTTGACCTCTGCATGGATGGCACGAATGTGCACCAGCAGCGCTTCGTCGCTCATGCGCCTATTGGCTCCTGGCTTTGTCGGTTTGTCCAACTTCTTGCGCCGCCAATGTTCAAAGTAACCACTGCCACTGACGCCCAATACGTCACAGGCCAGCGTGATGGGCCACCTTGCCTTGTGGCTGGCAATCCAGGCGTACTTCACAGAGATTCCCGTGCAACGTACGCCGTGGCTTTTTTTAAGATATCGCGCTCCATTTTTACGCGTGCCAGTTCAGCCCTCAATCGGGCCAACTCTATCTGCTCGGGGTTGACTGGCTTGTCACTGGCGCCTTTGAGTTGACCCTTGGAATTGAGCCTGACCCAGTTCTCCAGACTGGCCTTAGGGATGCCCAGTATCTTTGCCGTCACTGAACATGTCTGTCCACTTTTGACCAGTCGCACTGCCTCCATCTTGAATTCCAGTGTGTACTTGGCCCGTCGTTTCACTTCACTCATCGCTTTCTCCTTAAACTGATTTTTACCCATCAGCTAAGAAGTACGTTTTTCGGGGGCAAGGTCAAACGCCCGCTTCAGAGCGTAATGAATTTCGGTAGTGCAGCGAGTGCTGTACCCGCTTTGCAGCGTTGAACTAAACCGCTACGCGGTGATTGGTCCTCACAGGGCTAGATCGCAGCCTTGATGGTGGCACTTGCGCGCAGAAGGCCACGCTACTCACCGCTTGCGGCGGCGGCAGTGACACATCCACCGTGGCTACCGCCCCGACATCACTTCAAACCACAGACACAACGGTGGGCACCGGTGCCATTGCTGCGTTAGGAAACACGGTCTCGGTAAACTACACCGGCTGGTTATACAACGCGTCTGCAACCAATTTTCGTGGCACACAGTTTGACAGCTCGGTGGGCAAGCAAGCATTTCAATTCAAGTTGAGCGTGGGCAAGGTCATTGCGGGTTGGGATCAGGGCGTTGCCGGTATGAAGGTGGGCGGTACTCGCACCCTGATCATCCCCAGCGCCTTGGGTTATGGCAGCACCGGCACCGGCACCGGCGCCGGCAACGTCATTCCACCAAATGCCGCTCTGGTGTTTACGGTGGATCTGTTGGCGGTGCAATAAGCCCCTGAACCAAATCAATTAACGAAAGAAAAAATGTTTGATAAAAGCGGCAATTGGATCTACCTTGAAACGTTCGATGAATTTGACAACGGCCTGTCCGAACTTATTGACCTCTGGTCCAGCAACGCAACCTAGGCCATCAAAGAATCTGCGCTCACCCATTTCAAGGA
>JAUXQA010000272.1 GCA_030683195.1 Rhodoferax sp.
CGCCCGCCTGGCCCGGGTGCTGGGCGTGCTGGACGGCATTGCCAGCATGAGTGGTGCCAGCCTGGCCGATGTGATTGTGCTGGCCGGCAATCTGGGTGTGGAGCAGGGCGCCAAGGCGGCGGGCTTTGAAGTTGCCGTGCCTTTTGCGCCAGGCCGGGGCGACGCCACCCAGGCGGCCACCGATGTGGAGGCGTTTGAGCCGCTGGAGCCGGTGCATGACGCCTACCGCAATTGGGTCAAGAAGAACTATGCCGTGAGTGTTGAGGAGTTGATGTTGGACCGCACGCGACTGATGGGCTTGACCGCCCATGAGATGACCGTGCTGGTGGGCGGCATGCGTGTGTTGGGCACCAACCATGGCGGCACCCGGCACGGCGTGTTCACCGATCGCGTGGGCGCGCTGACAAACGACTTTTTCGTCAACCTCACCGACATGGCCAACACCTGGAAGCCCACCGGGCGCAACTCTTATGACATTTGCGACCGCAAGACCGGCGCCGTCAAGTGGACCGCCACCCGGGTGGACCTGGTATTTGGGTCCAACTCAATTCTGCGTGCCTATGCCGAGGTCTATGCGCAGGACGACAACCAGGTCAAGTTTGTCAATGACTTCGTGGCGGCTTGGACCAAGGTCATGAACGCAGACCGTTTCGACCTGGCCTAAGACCTGGCCAACCTCCCCACGCTGCACACCTCTGCGGCGTGGGGATTCATCTTTGTGTCACCGTCAGCGTCGGCACCCACCAGCACCAGCATGTTGGGCTTGACCGGCTGCGTAAAGTTTGGCAAATGTTGCCTGGGCCTGCTGCAAAGCCCCCCGCTTCCCAAATAATTCAGTACTTGCTTATAAAAGAAGACTGCCATGACCTCCCCCCTGTTTCAATTTGGCCAACGCCACCCCGATTACCCCGTGCCGGTGCTCAACGAGCGGGCGGTGCGCGCGAGTGCCGGCATTTTGTTTTTCTTCGCGATGATCGCGTTCATGAACGCCTGGCTGATCGGTAACTTTCAGCCCACCCGGGTGTTTGTGGTGGTGTTTTTGACTGACTTCAGTATTCGGCTGTTCATCAACCCGCTGTGGGCGCCCAGCATGATTCTGGGTCAGTGGGCTGTTGCGCGCCAGGAGCCCGAATGGGTGGGTGCGCCGCAAAAGCGCTTTGCCTGGGGCGTTGGTTTTGTGCTGGCGCTGGCGATGCTTTACCTCATGGTGCTCAACAATGTGATTGGGCCCATCAACCTGCTGGTGTGCGGCCTTTGTCTGACGCTCATGTTTTTTGAGGCGGCCTTTGGCATTTGCCTGGGCTGCAAGCTCTACAACCTGTTCAACAAAGACCAGGCGCAGTTGTGCCCCGGTGGTGTGTGTGCGGTGCCCAACGCGCCCCGTGCCAAGATGAACGTGGCGCAAGTGGCCGTGGTGCTGGCCTTTGCCGGCCTGACCGCTACCGTGGCGCAAGCGGTCTACCGCTCCGGTGGGCCTGGCGCGCAAAGCACAGCAGCCGGCCAGGCAGCAGCGAGTGCGCCCGCCCGGCCTAGCCCCCAACCCGCGCCAACGGCTTCACCTGCGCTGCCCGCGAGTCCTGTTGCTGCAGCCGAGGCCGAGCGCTGCACCGTGCCCGCCTTTGCCAAAGCCATTGGGCATGAGGACAAGTGGAAGTTGCACAACAACTGCAATTAGGCCATTTTTGCTATTATTTTTATAGATTTAAGTCAATTAAAACGCCGGCTAGAGGCGGCTTTCTTATAAATACGACATCAGGAGCCTCATGAAACATAAACCTGCCCTGCTGCGCCGTGCAGGCGTGGCCGTAGCCGTGCTGGTGCTGCTGGGGGCATTGGCGTTTGTTGCCCTGCGCACCGGGCCGCTGGCGCCCATCAAGGTCACCGTAGCGCAAGCCACCGAGGGCAGCGTGAGCCCGGCCATTTTTGGCATTGGCACGGTGGAGGCTCAGCGCAGCTGGATGGTTGGGCCCACCGTGGCGGGGCGGGTGCTGTCGGTCAAGGTGGACGTGGGCGATGTAGTCAAGGCCGGGCAACTTCTGGCCGAAATGGATCCCGTGGATTTGGACCAGCGCCTGGCCGCGCTGGACGCTTCATTGGCCCGCGCGGGCAGCGCGCAAACCGCCGCGCAGGCGCAGGTGGTTGATGCCACGGCACGCCGCGCCCTGGCCGCAGCCAACAACCAGCGCAACCAGGACTTGGCTCGCCAAAACTTCATCAGCGCCGGCGCGCTGGAGGCCAAAGTGCAAGAGCTGGCCTCAGCTGCTGCTGCTCAGCAAGCCGCGCAGGCCAACCTGGCTGGCGCCGGCCAGGACCAGCAGCGCTTGAGGGCCGAGCGTGCGGCGCTCGCGCAGCAGCGCGGCAACGTGCGCTTGCTTGCCCCGGCCAATGGCGTAGTCACCACCCGTGACGCCGAGGCCGGCAGCACCGTGGTGGCCGGCCAACCCGTGTTGCGCTTGATCGATCCGAGTAGTCTGTGGGTGCGTTTGCGCGTAGACCAGGGCCGCTCGGCCGGGCTGGCCACGGGCTTGCCGGCCCGCATTGTGCTGCGCTCGCAGCCCGGCGTGTCACTCACCGGGCAAGTGGCCCGCGTGGAACTGCTGGCCGACGCGGTGACTGAAGAGCGCATTGCCCAAGTCGCCTTTGCCCAAGCGCCGGTGGGCGTGTCGGTGGGCGAGATGGCCGAGGTCACCCTGCAACTGCCAGCCACTGCGCCAGCGCTGCTGCTGCCCAATGCCAGCATTCAGCACCAAAAAGGGCAAACGGGCGTATGGCGGCTCCAGGGCGGCCAACCTGAATTTGCGCCCGTGACCCTGGGCGCGCACAGCCTGGACGGGCAGGTACAGGTGCTGCAAGGCTTGGCGAAGGGTGACGAGGTGGTGGTCTACAGCCAGAAGGCCCTGGCACCCGGCGCGCGCATCCGGGTGGTGGACGCGCTGGTGAAGGCCGGGGCCAAGCCATGATCAGCCTCGCCGGGCGCGACATTCTGCACGGCTGGGGCAAGTTTGCGCTCACCGGCCTGGGCCTGGGCCTGCTGATTGGTGTGACGCTGACCATGGCCGGCGTATACCGCGGCATGGTGGATGATGCCCACGCGCTGCTGACCAACAGTGGCGCCGACTTGTGGGTGGTACAAAAAGACACGCAAGGCCCCTATGCCGAGTCGTCGAGCCTCAAGGACGACGTGGTGCGCAGCGTGCGCGGCATGCCCGGCGTGGCCCAGGCCGCCAACGTGACTTACTTCACCATGCAGGTGCAAAAAACTGGCGATGAAGACACCCGCGTGATGGTGGTTGGCATGGAACCCGGCCAGCCGGGTTCGCCCGGCTACCTGGTCGCAGGGCGCCATACCACCCGCAACCACTATGAGGCCGTGGCCGATGTCAAAACCGGCTTTGCGATCGGCGAGACCATTCGCATTCGTCGCCACGACTACACCGTCGTGGGGCTGACCCAGCGCATGGTGTCCTCGGGCGGTGACCCGATGGTGTTCATTGGGCTCAAGGACGCGCAGGACGCCCAATTTTTAAAAGACAACGACGCCATCCAAAACGACCGCGCCCGCACGGCGGCCAACCCCGCCTTCAACCGCCCGGGCGTGCCCGGCCTGTTGGACGCCGTGCAAGCCTTGCAGACCAGCAGCCGCAACGTGAACGCCGTGTTGGTGCAAGCGCAGCCCGGCTGGGCGCCTGAGCGG
>JAUXQA010000273.1 GCA_030683195.1 Rhodoferax sp.
ATGCAACGCTCTAAAAATGACGTGTGGGTGGGCCTGTTTGTGCTGATTGGCGCTGTGGCTATTTTGTTTCTGGCCCTGCAATCGGCCAACTTGTTGTCTTTGAATTTTCAGAAAACCTATCAGGTCAGTGCCAAATTTGACAATGTGGGTGGCGTCAAGCCCAAGGCAGCCGTCCGTAGCGCGGGGGTGGTGGTAGGGCGGGTCGAGAGCATTGTGTTTGACGACAAAACATTCCAGGCCCGCATGACGCTGGCACTGGAGAGTCAATACGTTTTCCCCAAAGACAGCTCGCTCAAAATCCTGACCAGCGGTTTGCTGGGTGAGCAGTATTTGGGGCTGGAGCCGGGTGCAGACGAAAAAAACCTGGCCCCGGGCGACACAATTACCTCCACCCAGTCCGCTGTGGTGTTGGAAAACTTGATCAGCCAGTTTTTGTTCAGCAAGGCAGCCGAAGGCGGCGCGCCTGAAAAAGAAGGAGCCGCAAAATGACAAGGCATTTTCCACTGGATGTCCGGGCTGACGGCGTGCGCCGGTTCGTCTCGGGTGTGGGGGCCGCGCTGTGCCTGGCTTTGCTGACGGCGTGCGCCAGTGGTCCTGCCGCGCATCCGAGCGATCCGCTGGAGCCCTTGAATCGGACGGTCTACCAGTTCAACGATGTTGTGGATGCAGCCGTGGTCAAGCCCGTGGCCACTGTGTACCAGGATGTGGTGCCGCCATTGGTTCGTCGGGGAGTGCGCAATTTCTTCTCGAACTTGCAGGACGCCTGGTCGGGCGTGAACAACGCTTTGCAATTCAAGGGAGATCCAGCGGTGAGCAGTTTCACGCGCTTTGGCGTGAACACGTTCATTGGCCTGGGTGGCATTCTGGATGTCGCCTCCGAGATGCAGATTGAGCGCCATACCAAGGACTTTGGCCACACGCTGGGCTATTGGGGCGTGGCGCCGGGCCCTTACCTGGTGTTGCCGCTGCTGGGCCCTTCCACCTTGCGCGACACGCTGGCCCTGCCCGTGGATGCCAAAGGCAGCATGGTGTCATCGGTTGAGCACATTCCCACCCGCAACAGCATGACCGCGCTGCGCTTGGTGGACGTGCGTACGTCATTGCTGGGCACGGCTGCCTTGCTGGAGGCCGCTGCCCTGGATAAGTACACTTTCACCCGCGATGCCCACCTGCAGCGCCGGCGCAGCAGTGTGTACGATGGCAGCCCGCCTGAAGACGGCGAGGTGGAAAAGTCCCCTGTGAGCCAGGACTTCTCGGATGTGCGCGAAAGAACCCGTACCTGGGTGGAAAACATCAAAAACCCGGAAACCAAACAGGCTGAGGAATTAAAAAAATGAAACGCAGACTATTAAACCAATGGCTCGCAGTCCTTGTTATGGGCTCGCCTGCTTGGCTGGCCCTGCCAGCCCACGCGGCTGATGAAGCGCCCGATGCCTTTATTCAGCGCTTGTCCACCGAGGTGCTGGACGGCATCAAGGCCGACAAAGCAATCCAGTCGGGCGAAGTGGCGCGGGTAGTG
>JAUXQA010000175.1 GCA_030683195.1 Rhodoferax sp.
TCGCAGCTATTCCAAGCCTGGTGAATCCACGATCTTGTTTCAGGTGAAGGACTCGACCCGGTCGGCCCAGGTGCCTGACATTTGGTACGCGGTGCGCAAGCGCATCGGAGACATGCGCCAAACCTTGCCCGGCGGCGTGCAGGGCCCGTTTTTCAATGACGAGTTTGGTGATGTGTACGGCGTGATTTACGCGCTGGAAGCAGACGGATTCTCCGATGCCGAACTCAAAGTGTTTGCCAACGACGTGCGCCAGAAGCTGCTGCGCGTGGCTGATGTCAGCAAGGTGGAGTTGTTTGGGGTTCAGGAAGAAAAACTCTTTATTGAACTCTCCCAAAAGCGCCTGTCGCAGCTGGGCCTGGACATGAACCAGGTACTGGTCCAGTTGGGTCAGCAAAACGCCGTGGAAAGTGCCGGCACCCTGCAAACACCGCTTGACGTGGTGCAGGTGCGCGTGGGCGGGCAGTTTGAGGCGGTTGAGCAGCTCTCGGCCATGCCGATTCGGGGTAGTTCAGGCAACCAGTTGCGCCTGGGCGACATTGCCGAGATCAAGCGGGGCTACATGGATCCGCCTTCCGTGAAGGTTCGCCATCAGGGCAAGCAGGTGATTGCGCTGGGTGTGTCCATGGCCAAAGGGGGGGACATCATTGTGCTGGGGCGCGCCCTCAAGGCGGCCACCGACAAGATTGGCGCCGCCCTGCCGGCGGGCATCCGCATGGTTAACGTGCAGGACCAACCCCAAGCCGTGGCCAAGTCGGTCAATGAATTTGTGGCGGTGCTGATCGAAGCCATCGTCATCGTGTTGGCCGTGAGCGTGATCAGCCTGGGGTTACACAAGCGGGCCAATAGCACTCGTTGGTTCAACCGGTATTACGTGGACATGCGCCCCGGTTTGGTGGTCGGCATCACCATTCCCCTGGTGTTGGCTGTCACTTTTCTAGGCATGTTTTACTGGGGTATCGGGCTGCACAAGATATCGTTGGGCTCGCTGATCATCTCCCTGGGCCTGCTGGTGGACGACGCCATCATTGCCGTAGAAATGATGGTGCGCAAAATGGAGGAGGGGTACGACAAGGTTCGCGCCGCCACCTTCGCCTATGAAATCACCGCCATGCCGATGCTCACCGGCACGCTCATCACGGCGGTCGGCTTCTTGCCGATTGGGCTGGCCAAATCATCGACTGGCGAATACACCTTTGCGATTTTTGGTGTGACCGTTCTGGCGCTGGTCTTGAGCTGGTTTGTATCGGTGTACTTCGTGCCCTACCTCGGTACCTTGTTGCTCAAAGTCAAACCGCACGATGCTGGCGATCAGCCCCACGAGTTGTTCAACACGCCGTTTTACAACCGCTTTCGCGCCACCGTCAACTGGTGCATTGCACACCGCTGGATCACCATTGGTGCCATGGTGCTGACGTTTGCAATGGGCATTGTGGGCATGGGACGTGTGCAGCAGCAGTTTTTCCCCGATTCAAGCCGACCCGAGGTCTTGCTGGATGTCTGGTTCCCCGAGGGAACCTCGATTGCCGCCAATGAACTTGTCGTCAAGCGCATGGAGTCGCGCCTGATGCAGGAGCCGGGTGTGGACAG
>JAUXQA010000288.1 GCA_030683195.1 Rhodoferax sp.
CTCCCTGACGGTTTTCGCGCCCTCATCATCGGCGCCTCGGGCGGCATTTTGGTCAGCTGGCGATAGGCCATGCCGATGCGGGGGTTGCGCTCCAGCTTGTCGGCGTTGCGCTGGTAGAAGTCCCAGTACAGCGCGTTGAACGGGCAGGCCGATTCGCCCAGGCGCTGTTTTTTGTCATAGGCGCAGCCCTTGCAATAGTCGCTCATGCGGTCGATGTAGGCGGCGCTTGACACATAGGGTTTGGTGGCCAGCAGGCCGCCATCGGCGAACTGGCTCATGCCCAAGGTGTTGGGCAGCTCCACCCACTCAAACGCGTCGATGTAAACCCCCAAGTACCAGCGGTGCAGCGCCTGCACATCCAGCCCGGCCAGCAGGGCGAAGTTGCCAATCACCATCAGGCGCTGAATATGGTGCGCGTGGGCGTTTTGCAGCGAGCCGCCGATGGCTGCGGCCATGCAGTTCATGCGGGTGTCACCGGTCCAGAACCATGCTGGCAGCGGCGTGGTGTGCTCAAAGAAATTGCGCTCGTCGTAGCCCGGCATCTGCGCCCAGTAAATACCGCGAATGTATTCGCGCCAGCCCATCACCTGGCGGATGTAGCCCTCGGCTGCGGCCAAAGGCACCCGGCCCGCGCGCCATTCGGCCTCAACCCGCTGCACCACCTCACGCGGGTTCAACAGCTTCACGTTCATGGCAAACGACAGCAAGCTATGAAAGAGCCGGTGCGCCTTGCGGCTCATCGCATCTTCATAGTCGCCAAAGTGGGGCAGGGCGTGGGTGACGAAGTGGTCCAGCTGCTGCAAGGCCTCAGCGCGGTTGAGGGGCCAGCGGAAGTTGGCGGCAGCGGGTTCGCCAAAGCTCTGCACGCCTGCGGCTTGAATGGTTGCCCACAGGGCGCTGTGGTCATGCTGTGGACGCAGGTCGGCCGGCTCGGGTGGGTCACCTTTCCAGGGCTTGCGGTTCTCGGCATCAAAGTTCCACTGGCCGCCCACGGGCTTGTCTGCCTCGTCGATCAGCACGCGGTAGCGTTTGCGCATGAGGCGGTAAAAGGTTTCCATTAGCCACTGTTTGCGCCCGGTGAATAACTCGGCCACTTCATGGCGCTGGGTGTAGAAGTGTTCGCTATCAACACAGGAGCTACTGAGGCTTACATCACGCCGGCTAGAGGCCATAAAGGCTTGTAATTGTTGGTCTAGCCGGTATTCGTCTGGGTCCTGGTATTCAAACACCTGCACGCCGTAGTGATCAATTAGCGCACTTAAATTGCCGGTCAGGCTCTGCGTGTTGGCTGGATCGTCAATGGCCAGGTAACGCACATGATGACCGGCATCCAGGAGCTGCTGTGCCAGTGCACGCATGCCCGCAAAAATTGCGATGATTTTTTGGGCGTGATGCAGCACGTAGTCGGTTTCCTGGCGCATCTCCATCAGTACGTACACCACGCTGGCGTCGACGTTTTTAAACCAGCTGTGCATCGGGTTGAGTTGGTCGCCCAAAATCAGGCGCAGGGTGGTGGGGGCTGTATTGATGGTCTCATTCATGGGAGTACTGTGGATCGCGAGAGAGATTAAATATATGGGATTGTTGGGCGACTGAAACCATGCTCAATCCAGTGAGCCTGGCAGATAGCTCGGTGAGTTTGCGGCTCTGGGCCCTTTTTGAAAACGGGTACGAAAACACGCTGGCCTTTGGGCGCACGCGCGAGTAAATGTGCGTTACCGAGCAGACCCTGCGGCGCTTGGGGCGCAAGCTGCAACTCTTATCAATCCCGATCTTGCCGCCATTGCTTTGCCTTTGCGCTGTGCAGGGTCGATTCCACAGGAAGATTCAATGAACACACCCTCCAAACCCACCCATGCCGATGAAGCGCCGGTCTGGTTCATCACCGGATGCTCCTCCGGCTTTGGCCTGGAACTCGCCCACCAGGCGATTGAGCGCGGTTACCGCACAGTCGTGACCGCGCGCGACTTGGCCAAACTGCCGGGCGACCTGGCCAGCGACCAGGTTTTGGTGCTGAAGCTGGACGTTACCCAGCCGGACCAGGTTGCCGCAGCCGTCAAGGCCGCCCAAACCCGATTTGGCGGCATCGACGTGCTGGTAAACAACGCCGGCATTGGTTACTTTGCTGCCATTGAGGAGGGCGACGCGGCCGAGGTGCGCAAGATGTTTGAGGTCAACGTGTTCGGCCTGACCAGTATGGTGCAGGCGGTGCTGCCCGGCATGCGCCAGCGCCGCCGGGGCTGCATCGTCAACTTGTCGTCTCTGGCGGGGTTGCGAGGCATGCCGGCGCTGGGCCAGTACAACGCCACCAAGTTTGCTGTCGAGGGCTTGTCGGAGGCTTTACGGCGCGAGGTTGAGCCACTGGGCATTCAGGTCATGGTGGTTAATCCGAGTGGCTTTCGCACCGACTGGGCTGGTCGATCGGCCAACGAGAGTGAGCACCCGATTGAGGACTACCAGGCCACTGCCGGTGCCGTTCGCGCGGCAGTCCGTGCATCGTCCGGCAAGCAGCCTGGCGACCCGGTGCGCGGGGTCCAGGCCATCGTGGCGGCTGTGGCGTCGGGCCATCCGCCACACCACCTGCTGCTCGGCAACGACGCTTTTGAGGGCGCAATAGCCAAGCTCGATGAGCTGCGCCAGGAGTTCACGGCCGCTGAAACAGTGGCGCGCGGCGCCGACTTTGAAGGCGCCAAATCATGAAAAATAACCATAATTAAGGACCGCATGAAGCAGGTCGGGAACGCGCACCAACTGCGCAGCCCCAAACTGTCGAAGGCCTGCAACCTGACGAAGGAAGCGTTGGTGGTGTAAGCGGAAAAGGGGGCGCGGGCACGCGGAACGCCACCGCACCAAACTCTTCTTTGTAACGCCCCCCGCCCTGAACTAGGGTGAGGTGACGCCTACCCGCAGCACGTCTGCCTGGTCCCAGCCCCCGCCCAATGCCTGATAAAGAGAGACATAGGCCGAGAGCCTGTCGCCCTGTATCTGGGCGAGCGTCAAGTCGCTGCTGAGCAGCGCACGCTGTGCGTCCAGTTGTTCCAGATACGACGAGTACCCGGCATCAAAGCGGTTGCGCGCGTGGCGCAACACCTCGGCTAGCGCCTGTCGCTGCGCAGTCACCCGCGCGTGCTGGGCTTGCAGGTGATCGATTGCGGCCAAGGCGTCCTCGACTTCTCTGAATGCAGCTACCACGGAGCGCCTGTAAGCGTAGATGGCCTGGTCCCGGCGCGACTCCGCGCCCCTGACCTGGGCCCCCGTACGGCCCGCATTGAAAAGGGGGGCGAGGATGCTCGTACCGAACGACCAGATCGCTATGGGATCGTTCTGGAGCAGGGTCGAAAATACGCTGCCGGCAGCAACGCTCAGGCGGAACTGGGGCAGGAACTGCGCCCTTGTGGCCGCCAGCGACGCGTCGGCTGCCGCGATGTTTGCCTCAGCTTGGGCGATATCTGGCCGGCGACGCGCCAACTCGGACGGCAGCGCCGTCGGAACCGCTGGCGCTGCGATGCGGCCCAACGCCAGGCCGCGCGCAATGAGGGCTGGCGCTCGGCCAAGCAGGACGTTGATCGCGTTCTCCTGTCGACTTACCGCCAGTTGCAGTTGGGGAATGATCGCGGCGGTAGCCTCCATCTCCGCTTCTGCCTGCCGCAGTTCCAGCTGTGACGTATAGCCCGCAGTAGTGCGCGCGCGGGCGATGCGAACAGCGTCTTGGCGGGATAAAAGCGTGGTGCGGGCAATCTCCAGGCGCGCGTCGAGCGCGCGGAGCGCCAGGTAGCCCGGGGCGGTCGCAGCGGCGACCGACAGTTGCGCCGCGCCGTGGGCCGCCTCTGTGCCCAGGGCGGTCGCACGCGCCGC
>JAUXQA010000290.1 GCA_030683195.1 Rhodoferax sp.
CACGTTGTCTTGCGCGGCCAGCACGTCAAAGTAAGCCTGAGTCACTCGCAGGATCAGGTCCTGGTCGGCCGCAGCCAGTTGGGCATCGGCCAGGTCAATCTGCTTGAGGCCTTGGGCATAGGCGATCTGATTGGCCGGGCGGTACAGGGGGTGCGAGGCGCTGAGTGTTGCAGACTGGTTGTTGTAGTTGGACCCTGTGGGCTGCGCCACCGTGTTGTCCAGCTTGGTGACCGCCGCACCCATCGACAAACCCACCGTGGGCAAAATAGCCGCTTTGGCTTGGGCAGCGCGCGCCAGAGTGGCCTCATATTGCGATTTGGCCGACTGGTAGGCCGCATCGTAAGTCCGGGCTGATTCATACAACTCCACCAGACTTTGGGCTTGCACCGGTGCGGCCAGAGCCGCACTGATGGCAACAAACAGAGGTAACAGGTGGAACGATTTCATGGCAAACCTTTGGGGATTTTTTTGGAGGACTTGGGGCGGGAGGACGCCAGAGCGGCCGGGCTCAATACCTTGGAACGGTGGGGTCCAGCTCGTTCGACCAGGCGTTGATACCCCCGGAGATATTGGCTACATGGGCAAAGCCCCGGGAGCTCAAGAAATTGGCGACCTGCATGCTGCGCGCACCGTGGTGGCACAGGCAGGCCACGGGCTGCTCGGGGTTCAGCTCGTTCAGGCGCGGAGGAATGACGCCCATGGGGATGGTGACCAGTTCAAACCCGTCCGCCCGGATGCTGGCCATCCGTAACTCGGAAGGTTCACGCACATCAAGCACTACAGGCGTGCCAAAGGCACGCACGGTGTCGAACCAGGCAGACAGATCAGCGGGACGGACTTGAGTGATCATGGAATCAAAACTGGAAATGGGAAGGTTCAGGGAAATTGACCAAACGCGGCACCACGGTGTCCCACGGTTGCTGGGTGGTGAAGCTGGCATCGCCCGTGCGGGTCACCACAGTGGCACGCATCACGGGCTCGTCGCCCACCACAGTGATCAGGCGCCCGCCGATCTTGAGATGCTGGAGCAATTTTTGCGGCACTTGAGCCAACGAGCCGCTGAGCAGAATGACATCAAACGGGCTCTCGGCGGGGGCGCCCTTGGCACCGTCAAACTCACGCACTTCAACGTTTTGTATGCCTGATTTTTGGAGATTGACGCGTGCCATTCGGGCCAGCTCCGGAATAATTTCGAGAGAAATCACACGCTGGGCCCGGTGTGCCAGCATCGCCGCCATGAAGCCCGAACCTGCGCCGATTTCCAGTACGCTCTCGCCACCGAGCAGGGCGGCGTCCTGCAGCATGCGGGCCTCCACCCGGGGTGCCAGCATGCACTGGCCGTGACCCAGGGGGATCTCCATGTCGACAAAAGCCAGCGCTTTGTGGGCCAGGGGCACAAAGTCCTCGCGCCTGACTTCTGACAGCAGGCTCAGCACCCCAGCATCAACCACGTCCCAAGGACGGATTTGCTGTTCGATCATGTTGAAACGGGCTTGTTCTAAGTTCATTTGGTACTCCGGGGGGTATGTTAACCGATTCTCTTTAATTTTACCCGGCGGTCCTGGTCACCGGGTCAGGTTGGGTGCTCCACAGCCGGCGCAGCCATTGCGACAGATCATCCATATAGCAATACACGACCGGCACCACCACCAGGGTCAGCAAGGACGAGGTGATAACACCACCAATCACGGCCTGACCCATGGGCGCACGTTGTTCCGAGCCTTCGGACAGGGCGAGTGCCAAGGGCAGCATCCCAAAAATCATGGCCAGTGTGGTCATCAAAATGGGGCGCAATCGCACCTTGGCCGCCATCAGCAGAGCCGCGTTGCGCTCCAGCCCGGGCACAGTTTGACCGTTGGTGTCAACGCCGGGCTCGCGCGCCCGGATGGCAAAGTCAACCAGCAAAATCGCGTTTTTGGTGACCAGGCCCATCAGCATCACCACCCCGATGACCGAGAACATGGACAGCGTGGAGCGAAACAGCATCAGCGCCAGCACCACACCAATGAGCGTGAGCGGCAGGGCAGTCATGAGTGCCAGCGGCTGCAAAAAGCTCTTGAACTGGCTGGCCAGAATCATGTAGATGAACACAATCGCCATCACCAGCGCCGAGATGGCGTAGCCAAAGGACTCAGCCATGTTTTTGGTGGAGCCCCCAAACTGATAGTGGTAACCCGGCGGGAAGCTGATGCTCTCCAGCGCCGCCTTGATGTCAGCCGATACCTCACCGCCGGAGCGGTTGTAGACGTTGGCGTTGATCGATACCTCTCGTGTCAGGTCACGCCGGTTGATCTGGTTGGGGCCGGTGGACTCATTCACCGTGGCCACCTGGTTCAGGCGCACCACGCGCGGGCTGCCATCGGCGTTGGTGCCCACGGTGAAGGGCACGCGCTGCAGGTCGTCCGGGTTGTTACGGGCCTGGGGCGCGAGGCGCACGTTCACGTCGTAGGTCTGGTCATCGGGCGCTCGCCAGTTGCCCACCGTTTGCCCGGCTACCAGGGTGCGCAGGGCGCTGCCGATCTGGCCGACGCCCAGGCCCAGATCCGAGGCCGCGTCCCGGTTGACGGCCACTTCCAGTGTGGGTTTGTTGGGCTTGGCGCTGGAGTCGAGGTCTACCAG
>JAUXQA010000296.1 GCA_030683195.1 Rhodoferax sp.
GCCTTCGCCTAACAGCGCCGCCACGGGCACGTTGAGGAATTGACCCAGCACATCAAGCAGCGCGCTCTCCACGGCGGTCACCGCGTGAATGGTCACGCGCAAGTCAAAGGTCTGGTTGCCACGGCCAGCGCTGTCGCGGTCCGCGAATTCCGTGCGCAAGGTATTGAGCACCTGATTCCAGTTGCCCACCGATTGCCCCACCACCAACGCTTGCGCGCTTTCCAGAGTGGCGCGAATATTTTCGCCACCGGGGACTTCGCCCACACCTGTATTGCCACTGCTGTCTGTCAGGATGACGATGTTGCGCGTGAAAAACGCGCCATGGGCACCGCTCAGGTTAAGCAGCATGCCATCGTGCCCGGCAACCGGGATAACTTGCATGCGAACGATGGATGGAGTGTGGGCTGCAACAGGCATGGGATGAATTGGTGAGTTTAGACAATAGACATCGTACAACCTGGTGGGCTGATGTGTCTATAGGGTTTACCAGTAGAACCCCTGGCCAGCCTGTCTTGACCTCATTGCAATAGTCGTTGGGTGGTCCGCACCCACGTTACTGCCTAGAACTCAGGAAGCGTCAATTTGGGTCTTGCGCAGGCGTTCGCGGCTGTTGCTCAAGTGGGTGCGCATGGCAGCGCGCGCAGACTCGGCGTCTTGCTGGCGAATGGCGTTATAGATGCTCTCGTGCTCGCCATGCACCCGCTGCAGGTAACTCAAGCGGCCCTCCGGTGCGGTGCTTGGGGTGTTCACCCGGGTGCGCGGGATGATCATCGCGCCCAAGTAGGTCATCAGATCGGCAAAGTGCTGGTTGTGGGTGGCGTGCGCCACCTCCATATGAAACTGGAAATCAGGCGGCACGGCGTCGGAGTCCTGGTTAATGGAGTCCTGGAACGCTTGCAGCGCCTGCGCCATGGCGGCCAGATTCGCGTCATTCCTGCGTTGGGCGGCCAAGCCGGCAGCCTCGGTTTCCAGGCTGATGCGCAGCTCCAGCACAGCAATCACATCAGCCACGGTGGAGAAGTCTTCATTGGCGATCTTGAAGTTGCCCGAGACCTCAGGCGCCAGCGCAAAGGTACCGATGCCGTGGCGCGTCTCCACCCTTTTGGAGGCTTGCAATTGAGACAGGGCTTCACGCACCACGGTGCGGCTCACGTCAAAGCGCGCCATGATTTCAGACTCGGTGGGCAATTTGTCGCCCGGTTTGATCAGGCCTTCCCGCATGTCGCTGGCCAGGCTCTCCACAATTTCTTGCACCAATCCCCGGGGGCGTCGCACCCGTGCGGTTGAAAGACTAGGGGTTTTCCTTAATTCCATTTAAAAGCTCTTGACTCGGTAAGGTTGCAGTTCGATAATTTAACTCATCAGACAACATACAACTGATGTGTTAGTTACAACTCAATGTAAGGCGGCCGCCTCAAAAAGTCCAGCACTTGCGGCCAAACCATGAAATTAGCGGGAAATTCAATGAAGATTATTGCCGTTCGCGTGACCCCGATCGCCATCAAAGACCCCGCCTTGCTCAACGCAGCGGGTGTGCATGAGCCCTGGGGCCTGCGCTCCATCATTGAAGTGGAGGGAGCCAACGGCGAGGTGGGCTTGGGCGAAACCTACGGCGACGCCCCTGTGCTTGACCTGCTGACCCGCACCCGTGACAGTCTGGTAGGTTTATCGGCCTTTGACACCAATGGCCTGTGGGCCCGGGTACTGGCTAACGCACCGCAGACCAACACCGGCCATGTGGAGATGGAGCTGGCGCCCGGCTCGCTGGGTAGTAACCTGGTCAACAGCGCTTTTTCGGCATTTGAAGTCGCGTTTTTGGACCTGCAGGCGCGCACGCTGGGCATCCCTCTGGTGGAGCTGCTGGGCGGCGCGGTGCGCAACAAGGTGGCGTATTCGGCCTATCTCTTTTACAAATGGGATGCCTCGGTGGACCCGGAGTATGCGCGTGATCCCTATGGCGAGGCCGTGAACCCGACCCAGATCGTGGCTCAGGCCAAAGCAATGATTGATCAATATGGCTTTGAGAGCATCAAACTCAAAGCTGGCGTGTTTGATCCCGAGGAAGAGGCCGATGCCATCTTGGCGCTGCATGCGGCATTTTCCCAGCATCAGTTGCGTATCGACCCCAATAGCAACTGGACCATGGCCACCAGCCTGCGCGTGGCCGAGAAACTGGCCGGTTGCCTGGAGTACTACGAGGACCCGACCCCCACGCTGGAAGGCATGGCCGAGTTGCACCAGCGCACCGGTTTGCCGCTGGCAACCAACATGGTGGTCACCAATTGGGCCGAACTCAAGCGCAGCATTGAACTCAACTCGGTGCAGATTTTGCTGTCAGATCACCATTACTGGGGAGGTCTGCGGGCGACGCAAGCACTGGCGCGCACCTGCAGCACTTTTGGTTTGGGTTTGTCGATGCATTCCAACTCGCACCTGGGGATCAGCCTGATGGCGATGACGCACCTGGCCGCCTCCGTGCACCACCTGAGCTACGCCTGTGACACCCACTACCCGTGGCAAAGCGACGAAATTCTGGTGGGCGGCAAGGTGCCCATCACGGGTGGCTGCGTGCACTTGACCGACAAGCCCGGTCTGGGTGTGGAGCTGGACCGTGACCGGCTGGCCGAGTTGCATGAGGCTTACAAGACCTGCCGCATTCGCACCCGCAACGACGTAGCGCAAATGCGACGCTTTCGACCCGACTGGACCCAGGTCAAACCCCGGTTTTGACACTCAATTTCAATGAAATAGGCCTCTAACCGTCGTATTTATTCACTTAGTAGCTATTTATTCAGGAGTCACCATGCCATCTCTTCAACGCCGCCAATTGACGCTCAGCGTCCTCGCACTCATCGGAGCTGCCAGCCTGGCCACCCCCGCACTGGCCCAAGTGCCCGCCTGGCCGAGCAAGCCCTTGCGCATCATCGTGCCGTACCCACCCGGAGGGTCTTCAGACATCATTGCCCGCGCCATCAGCCAGCCCCTGTCCGAAGCCCTGAAGCAGCCGGTGATCATTGAGAACCGGCCTGGCGCCAATGGCAATCTGGGGGCGGACGCCGTGGCCAAGTCGGCCCCGGATGGTCACACCATGCTCCTGTGTGATACCGGTGCGCTGGCCATCAGTCCGTCGGTTTACACCAAGCTGCCCTTCAATCCATCCAAAGATTTGACCGGCGTGACCATGCTGGCTTACTCGCCGCACATGTTGGTGGTGCACCCGTCGGTGCCCGCCAACAACCTGCAGGAACTGGTGGCCTTGTCCAAAAAATCGGACCTGAATTTTGCGGTGACCGCCATGGGCAGCGCCCCGCACTTGGCGGGGGTGGCCGTGGCTCTGGCCAGTGGTGCGCGCTGGACCTATGTACCTTACAAGGGCGGCGTGCAAGCCGTGACCGACACCATGGCGGGCCAAACCCAGGTCGTGATGAACGGTATGCTGGCCACGCTGCCCCATGTGCAAAACGGCAAGCTGAAGGTGCTGGGCATTTCCAAAGGCACCCGCATGCCGCTGGTGAGCCAGATGCCCACGCTGGCCGAACAGGGCTTGCCGGGCTTTGAGTCAGGCACCTGGCAAGGCATGTTGCTGCCTGCCGGCACGCCCGCTGCCGTGGTGACCCGGTTGAACGCCGAGCTGATCAAGGTCATCCGCAGCCCGGCCATCCGCAGCCGTTTGACCGCACAGGGCGCCGAGGTCGTGACCATGACCCCAACCGAGCAGAACCAGTTTTTTGAACGCGAACGCAGCCGCTGGGCAGTTGTTGTGAAGCAGGCCGACGTTCGCCTGGACTGATTTTTGAATTTAACCAACCCCTCAGGAGCCCCTCATGAACCCGCAAGAACTTAAATCCATCATGTCGCAAGGCCTGCTGTCCTTCCCCGTGACAGATTTCGACGCCAACGGCGACTTCAACGCCAAAGGCTATGCCGCCCGCCTCGAATGGCTGGCCCCGTACGGCGCCTCGGCCCTGTTTGCTGCCGGTGGCACCGGTGAGTTTTTCTCCTTGACCGGTGACGAATACCCCTCAATCATCCAGACCGCCGTGGAAACCTGCCGTGGCAAGGTGCCTATCATTGCCGGCGCCGGTGGCCCCACCCGCTTTGCGATTCAGTGCGCCCAGGAAGCTGAACGCCAGGGTGTGCACGGCATTCTGCTGCTCCCCCATTACCTGACTGAAGCCGGCCAGGAAGGCCTGATTGCCCATGTGGAAGCCGTGTGCAAGAGCGTCAAATTTGGCGTGATTGTGTACAACCGCAATGTGTGCAAGCTGACGCCCGAGTCGCTGGCCATTCTGGCCGAGCGTTGCCCGAACCTCATCGGCTTCAAGGACGGCGTGGGCGACATCGAGACCATGTCCTCCATTTACATGAAGATGGGTGACCGCTTTGCGTACCTGGGTGGTTTACCCACCGCCGAGGTATATGCCGCCGCCTACAAGGCCCTGGGTACACCGGTGTATTCGTCGGCCGTCTTCAACTTCATCCCCAAAACGGCGATGCAGTTTTATGAAGCCGTGCGCACCGACGACATGGCCACACAGCACCGCTTGCTCAAGGATTTTTTCATGCCCTACCTGGACATTCGCAACAAGGTGCCCGGCTACGGCGTGAGCATCATCAAAGCCGGCGCCAAGCTGGTCGGCCATGACGCCGGGCCGGTGCGTGCGCCGCTGACCGACCTGAAGCCCCATGAGATGGAGCAACTGGCCGCGCTGATCCAGTCGCTCGGACCACAGTAATTGAAAGAGCCCAGTTCATGACCCAGTTGCTGAACAACGGGCGACTGCCGCCCTTTCTCATGGCGCGGTTGACTGCGGAGTATCGCCTGCATGACTTGATGCAGGAGACGGACCCCAAGGCGTTTCTTGCAGCACACGGCTATGAATTCACGGGCCTGGTGACCTCGGCACCCCGCGGGGCGGATGCCGCCCTGATCAAGGCCTTGCCCAACCTGCAGGTCATCTCCAGTTTTGGTGTGGGTCTTGAAAAAATCGATCTCGCGGCCGCCGCCTCCCAGGGCGTGGCGGTGGGCTACACCCCTGATGTGCTGAACGACTGCGTGGCGGACACGGCCTTTGGGCTGGTGCTCGACGTCATGCGGGGTTTCAGTGCAGCGGACCGTTTTGTGCGCAGCGGCGCCTGGGCTGCCGGGCAGGCCTACCCATTGGCCCGCAAGGTCAGTGGCCAGCGACTTGGCTTGGTGGGTTTTGGCCGCATTGGTCAAACCATCGCCCGGCGCGCTGCGGGTTTCGACATGGCAGTGCGCTACCACAGCCGCCGCCCCGTGGCCGGTGTGCCTTGGCTGCACGAACCCTCGCTGCTTGAACTGGCTGCCTGGTGTGACTGCCTGCTGGTCATCGTCGCAGGTGGTGCCGGCACCCGTCATTTGATCAATGCCCCCGTACTGGACGCGCTGGGGCCACGGGGTTTTCTGGTGAATGTGTCACGCGGGAGTGTCATCGACGAGCCCGCTTTGGTGCAAGCGCTGGTCAACAAGCGCATTGCAGGCGCCGGGCTGGATGTGTTCGAGAACGAGCCCCAGGTGCCTGCCGACCTGCTGGCACTTGACAACGTGGTTCTGCTGCCGCACATCGCCAGCGCCACCCAGGAGACCCGTGAGGCCATGGCTGAACGCGTGATGGCCAACCTGGCCTCCTTCTTTTCTACAGGCCAGGTGATGAGTGCAGCAACCCCCTGACCCGCAAAGTCTTGCCGCTCCAGCCCCCCCCAAACGAATTGACGATAACCATGACACGGATCCAACCGCCCCAGACGGACGAATTCCTCACCCAGGCACGCGCTGTGCTGGGCACCACCCATGTGCTCACCACCGACCTGGCCGCCTTTGCTACCGACTGGCGGGGGAAGTTCACCGGGGTGCCGCTGGCCGTGCTGCGCCCGGCGGACACGCAGCAAGTGGCGGCACTGGTCAAGCTGTGTGCTGCGCACGGTGTAGGCATCGTGCCTCAGGGCGGCAACACCAGCATGTGCGGTGGCGCCACGCCAGATGGCAGCGGCAAGCAAGTGGTACTGAGCCTGAGCCGCCTGAACCGCGTGCGCAGCATCGACCCCCTGAACAACACGCTGACGGTAGAGGCCGGTTGCGTGCTGCAAACCCTGCAAGAACTCGCCGCTGAGCATGACCGCCTGTTTCCTTTGTCTCTGGGCGCTGAAGGCTCATGCCAGATTGGCGGCAACATCGCCACCAACGCCGGAGGCGTGCAGGTGCTGCGCTACGGCAACACGCGCGATCTGGTGCTGGGCCTGGAGGTGGTACTGGCTGACGGCCAGGTGCTGAACCTCCTGCGCGCCCTGCGCAAAGACAACACGGGTTATGACCTCAAGCACCTGTTCATCGGGTCTGAAGGCACGCTGGGTATCGTGACGGCTGCTGTGCTCAAGCTCTTCCCCGCGCCCCACGCCAGCACCGTAGCCTTTGCGGGCTTTCAAACCCCCCAGCAGGCGCTGGCTTTACTCGGCCTGATGCGCGGCGCCCTGGGAGACAGGTTCACGGCCTTTGAGTTGATGAGCGATGCCAGCGTGGCCTTGGTGCGCCAGTATTTTCCTGACACCCCGGCGCTGTTTGCCCAAACCTACCCCTGGCAGGTGTTGATGCAGGCCACCGACCCCGGCGCGGGTGATGGCGCGCAAACCGCCCTGGAGGCCAGTTTTCAGGCCGCACTGGAGCAGGCGCTGGAGCAGGGCGTGATCGAGGACGTGCTCATCGCCACCTCGGTCGCCCAGGCCGAGCAGCTTTGGGCCGTGCGCGAGAACATCAGTGAGGCCCAGCAACATGACGGGCACAACATCAAACACGACATGGCCGTGCCCGTGTCCAGCGTGGCCGCGTTTATCGATGAGGTGCAGCCCTTGTTGCACGGCGCCTATGCGGGTGTGCGGCCCATCATTTACGGACATTTGGGCGATGGCAACCTGCACTTCAATGTGTCACGCCCGCCGGGCTGGAGCACACCCGACTGGCAAGCTGAGAGCGACCGAGTGAACGCGCTGGTGCTGGATGTGGTGGCGCGTTACCAGGGGTCATTCAGTGCAGAGCATGGTCTGGGTCAGCTCAAAAATCACGAGATGGCGCTGTACAAAACCCCGCTGGAGATTGACGTGATGCGCCGCGTCAAAGCGGCGCTGGACCCTCAGGGGCTCATGAATCCAGGCAAGTTTCTCCCGAATGGACCTTTTTGAGCTATTTTTAAGCCTTTTGGAGCTCTAGCCGGCAGATTAAATGCCTATGTAGCTATATTTATAGTAGCAAAATTGACACCCCGATGACCCATCTACACTTACGTTACCCTTTGGCAGAACTGAACACCCTTGTTCAGGCCCTGTTTTGCACCACCGGTATGGAGGCTGACAAGGCCCGCTGCGTCACCACCGCCTTGCTCACGGCAGACGGCATGGGCCACAGCACACACGGCCTGGCGCTGGCACCCTGGTATCTGGAGGCAGCGCGCACGGGTGTCATGACCCTCACCGGTGATAAAACCGTGGTCAATGACCGCGGGGCCTGCATCACCTGGAACGGTAACCGCCTGCCCGGCGCCTGGCTCATTAACCACGCCATTGACACGGCGCTTGATCGCATCGAGCAACACGGCGTGGTCACCGTGGCCATTGCCAACAGCCACCACACCGGCGCTTTGGCCACCTACCTGCCACGCCTGACTGAGCGCGGGTTGATGGTGCAACTCGTCAACTCCGGCCCGGCTGCCGCCGGTGTGGCACCGTTTGGCGGCACCCAGGCGGTGTTTACCCCCAACCCGTTTGCAGCCGGCATCCCCACACCCGGAAACCCGATCTTGCTGGATATCAGCTCGTCAATTACCACCCTCAACAGTGCCCGCCAACTGGCGGCACGGGGCGAGCGTTTTCCCGCCAATTGGGCCATGGACGCCCAGGGCCAACCCAGCAATGACCCGGCCGTGGTCATCAGCGGCGGGGGCACCTTGCTGCCGGTAGGCGGATTCGATCACGGCCACAAAGGTTATGGCATGGCCCTGCTGGCCGAGGCCTTGACGCAAGGCTTGCCCGGCTTTGGCCGGGCCGATGCCCCCGTGGGCACCACCATTGGTATTTTTTTGCAGGTGATCGACCCCAACGCCTTTGCCGGGTTGGACGCTTTCACGCGCCAGACTGGCTGGCTGGTGGATGCCTGCCACAACAACCCGCCACTGCCCGGCGGACCCCGCGTGCGCATGCCGGGCGAACAGGCGGAGGCTCGGCAACAGCAAGCGGTGGAGGAGGGCGTGCCACTGGCGGCCAGCGTGGTCCAGGCACTCCAGCCCCTGGTGGAGGCGGCTGGGCTGCGTTGGCCTCAGTCGCAGGTGGCCTTGTCAGGGGTGAATTAGGCCTTTGGCGTGACGTCAGGTGGCCTATGCCCTACCATGCGGGTGTCTTCTTGACCAAGCACCCCATCCGTACGACAAACAGCCTGCTCCATGAACAATTCATCCCCCTACACACCACCCAAAATCTGGTCACCCAATAAAGAAAGCGGTGGTCGCTTTGCCAACATCAATCGTCCGGTGGCGGGCGCAACCCACGAAAAAGAACTTCCGGTGGGGCGCCATCCGCTGCAGCTTTACTCCTTGGGAACACCCAATGGCGTCAAAGTCACGGTGATGCTGGAAGAGTTACTGGCCGCAGGGCACACCGGCGCGGAGTACGACGCCTGGCTGATCCGCATCCAGGACGGCGACCAGTTCGGTAGTGGCTTTGTCTCGGCCAACCCCAACTCCAAGATTCCGGCCTTGGTAGACCACAGCGTGACCCCGCCGATCAGGGTGTTTGAGTCTGGTGCGATCCTCGTCTATCTAGCCGAAAAGTTTGGCGCCTTTCTTCCCACCGACGCCGCTAAACGTGCCGAGTGCCTGTCGTGGCTGTTTTGGCAAATGGGCAGTGCGCCCTTTCTGGGTGGCGGTTTCGGCCATTTCTACGCCTACGCGCCAACCAAGATTGAATACCCGATCGACCGCTACGCGATGGAGGTCAAGCGCCAACTCGATGTGCTGGACCAACGACTGGCCCAAAGTACCTATTTGGCGGGCGATGACTACACCATTGCCGACATGGCCGTCTGGCCCTGGTATGGCACGCTGGTCATGGGCCAGCTGTATGAAGCCGGTGAATTCCTGCAAGTGCATACCTACAAAAACGTCATCCGCTGGACCACCCAGATTGCCCAACGCCCGGCCGTGCAGCGGGGGCGCATGGTCAACCGAACATTTGGTGACCCGGCCAAGCAATTGCACGAGCGCCACGATGCCAGCGACTTCGACACCAGGACGCAAGACAAATCAGCAGCACCTCTTTGAGCCTCAAGCCCCGCCCGAGGGTGGGCTTGCCGGTTGGCGCTCACAGTGGACGGGTTTGTCAACCGCTACAGATCAATCCAGAAGGAAAACTAGATGCTGTTAACTGATATCGCCGTCGAGCACACGCTGATGTCCCCTCAAAAAGTGGTTCGTGGGACCTTCTTGATGCACCCTTTTACCAATACACAGCGTGACACTTTCGGTAAATTCGAGTTAGTTCGTGACATACGTGAGCCAGGATTCAAAGAAGTCAGACGCTCGGCATTTGTGACATTTCAACAATTAGCCGAGTTGTATGCAAAGGGAGTACTCGATGAATTCGGATTTTCCATTCGCGTATGTCCTGATCAGGGCAAGTACCCCACCGCAAATCCTGTGAGGAAAATTTTGCCAGCCAACATCAAGACTGGCTCACCGTTCGATCTGGCGGTTCAGAGTGTGGATGTTTCCAAACCTGCCAGTCGCGAATTGAGAGCGGGGATGCTTCGCGTCAACGTCAAACTGGAAGGGTAGCCGGCAAGCGTCAGGAGTCATGGCGCACCAGCAGTGCTGGTTTTGGATGACGCTGGGACGGATGACTTCGCAAATGTCCTTCGGCCCAGAAAATCAATCGCCCTGGCGCGCTAGGTGGTGACCTTCATCGAGAAGATGTCAAATTGGACTCGCCAGTTTTCAGCACCGGAGGTGAAAACCCAATTTCCCCGGCTTTTTCAAGAAAAAAGGGCAGCAAAGCAGTCTATTTCTTCTGCCAAGGCAGCGTGCGCCGACAACCCGGTTATCCATCGTTGGGGTATGGCGTTCTCCCCTAGCGCCGCACCCAAAATCGCCCCCAGCAAGGCACCACGGTGACAGTTGTCGCCGCCAACGTGGTTGTTTGCCACCATCGCGCCCTCAAAGTCATTGCTGTAGCGGGCGCTCAAGTACAAAACCGCTGGCATTGAATGCTCGATGTAGCACGCCGGGCTAATCATGCCGCCAATCACGTGTTGATCTGTGAGCTGCTCGGCGTCCACACGCTTGAGCAACGCCGCCAGCGGAAAGCCAAGCTGCTGCGCGCTGGCACAGGCCATTGTTGCCAAGTCAGGTGCTGGCACTTGCATCAGACTCAACAACAAGCTGAACAGTTCAGCGGCGTAGCGTTCAAGCTCGACGGAACTGTGGGTCAGACGCAAGTGACTCATGGCAACGGCGTTTGCTTCCGTCGGGCTGCTGTGGCGCAGCAGGCTAAAAACCACCAAAGGCAAGCTTACCAATCCACCGACTGAAGCGGTGTCGTGGCCAGATGCACCCGCGCAACGCTCTGGCGGCACGCCGTGCATGTAATTGGCAAAAAAATCCCGGTGGTAAGACTCCGCATAGGTGTCGTTGTGACTGTCCTCTGCGGTCATGAAGGCCACATAATCGCGCAAAAAGTTGGCAGGCTCGTAGCGCCCGGTAGCGTTTATGCTGCGCAGCAGCACGCGTGCGCACAACAGATTCAAGGTGTTGTCGCCCGCGTGCATGCCTTGGTGGTAGTGACGATTGGGCTGGCCCCAGTGATGCTTTTTGCCCTTGAGAATCGTCCCACCGATGACGTCGCCGTCTTGCACGCCGCGTCCGGCTTTGTCGGTACTCGACAAACTCATGATGGAGTCGGGGTGGAAGTCCTTGGGCTGCTGATAATCACGCAGCACACCGAAATCGCGCTTGATAGCACCCGTGTCGTAGTACCAATGCACTGGCATGGCCAGTGCGTCGCCGGCGAACATGCCCCACAAGGCACCGCGTAGTCGCTGAGCTGTGGTGAGTGTTGGCGCGTCCGGGTTTGCCATTGTTGCTGTCTTCGAGGTTGTTTTTTCCATATGGATTCTCGCTATCTGATCAAACTGGGGCTATTTGCATTCGCTTGCCAAGGGTTTGCGAATACATGTTTATTTAACTTTTGATACGGCGCTGCCAGAGACTTACTCCGCATTCATGCTTCTAAAGTGCACCTTTTGGCATCACTTGCGGTTTCGGGGCGACTTTCACGAAAAAGCGCAGAAAATAGCGCCTTAAATAACGAGGTCCTTGTGAATCAACCCCTTGCCCCTGCCGAACTCATCGCCACTTT
>JAUXQA010000308.1 GCA_030683195.1 Rhodoferax sp.
GTCCCGGTTGATGCCGAACTGATCATCTCCCATCAAGGCCTCACCTGACAGCTTGAGCAAAATACGCTTGTAGGCTGGGTTGGTGACGGTCATGATGGACTCCTGAAAGGTATGGATGATTGCGGGGATACAGCCAAATTCAAACCAAAATTTTTGAATTGAATCTGGTGGGGTTCAAAGTGGCTTTATAAACCTGACTGAGATCAGCTCGCCTGTTGAGCAGCAGCCACCTGAGCTGCGACCTCGGCAGCGAAATCGTCGACTTTCTTCTCGATGCCTTCGCCAACCACGTACAAGGTGAAAGATTTCACGGTTGTACTTGTTGCCTTGAGCATTTGCTCAACTGTCAACTTGTCGTTCTTGACGAACGACTGGTTGAACAAAGACACTTCCTTGAGGAATTTTTGAACGCCGCCTTCAATACGCTTGGCAACGATCTCTTCCGACTGAACTGGCTTACCCGCAGCAGTTGCGACCGAAGCGTCCTCTGCCGCCTTGGCAGCAGCAACTGAACGCTCCCGCGCGACCAACTCAGCAGGTACATCCGCACTGGACAGAGCCACTGGCTTCATCGCCGCCACGTGCATGGCAACGTCTTTGGCAGCTGTCTCGTCGCCTTCAAACTCCACCATCACGCCAATGCGCGTTCCGTGCAGGTAAGCTGCAACCTTGGCGTCTGAAGCAAAACGCTTGAACCGGCGAAAGCTCATGTTCTCGCCGATCTTGCCGATCAGGCCTTTGCGCACATCTTCGAGTGTTGGACCAAAACCGTCTTGGGCATAAGGCAAAGCACCCATAGCGGCTACATCAGTCGGATTGTGCTTGGCGATCAGTTCAACAGCGGCATTGGCCAAGGCCAGGAAGCTGTCGTTTTTGGTGACGAAGTCAGTTTCGCAGTTCACTTCAAGCACTGCGCCAACATTGCCGTCAATGAAGCTGGTCACAACACCTTCAGCCGTGATACGGCTGGCGGCTTTGCCAGCCTTGCTACCTAGTTTGACGCGCAACAACTCTTCAGCTTTGGCCATATCGCCTTCAGCCTCGGTCAATGCACGCTTGCACTCCATCATGGGCGCGTCAGTTTTGCCGCGCAGTTCAGCAACCATGCTCGCAGTAATTGCAGCCATATTGATTCTCCGTACTCAGTTCAGTAATTTAAAAAGGGGACTAAAAAAAGGGGGCACAGAAGCCCCCTTTCTTGGGGTCAAGGACAAAACTCAGGCAGCAGCCTCGTTCACCTCAACAAACTCGTCAGCGTTCTCTGCAACCATGGCCTTCACAACATCATCAGTCATGTTGGAACGACCATCAATGATGGCATCAGCAATGCCACGAGCGTACAAAACTACAGCCTTGGACGAATCATCGTTACCAGGAATGACATAGTCAATACCTTCGGGCGAGTGATTGGTGTCAACCACTGCGATCAGGGGGATGCCGAGCTTTTTGGCTTCAGCGATGGCGATTTTGTGGAAACCCACGTCGATCACAAAAATCGCATCTGGCAGAACCGTCATATCCTGAATACCGCCAATGTCGCGCTCCAGCTTGGCGATTTCGCGGGCAAACATCAATTGCTCTTTCTTGCTCAGACTATCCAAACCAGCTTCTTGCTGGATCTTCATGTCTTTGAGGCGTTTGATCGATGTCTTGACCGTCTTGAAATTGGTCAACATGCCGCCGAGCCAGCGCTGGTCGACGTAGGGAACACCAGCGCGTTGCGCTTCTTCAGCCACTGTCTCACGCGCTTGACGTTTGGTGCCGACCATCAGGACGGTGCCACGCTTGGCAGAGATTTGGCGCACAAACTTGGCAGCCTCCTGGAACATCGGCAGCGATTTTTCCAGGTTGATGATGTGAATCTTGTTGCGATGGCCGAAAATGAACGGGGCCATCTTGGGGTTCCAGAAGCGGGTTTGGTGACCAAAATGGACGCCGGCTTCCAACATTTCTCGCATGGTAATTGCCATGAATAACTCCAAAGGTTAGGTCTAAAATCCAGTTCTTTTTTGCGCTCAACCAAAGCAAATAGTTTATTTGCCCCAAAAAAACGCAACACCTTGATGAAACTGGTTTGCTGATGTGTTCGCCAAACAGCACTGGGCCGCTCAGCAAAGCCTTTAGAGTATAACCTGCGATCTCATGCACCCCGACCTCCACACCACGCTGCAGCTTTTGCGCACCGGCCAAACGCAACTCCAAGCCACCATGGAGCACGCCATTTTTGCGGCGCAATCCAAACGCTGCGACCATGTGTTTCTGGAGACCCACTTTGAAGAAGCCCGCAGACTGGCTCTATCGCCCGACATCCACAGGACAATACTGGGTGGGTTGACGGTATCCGTCAAGGACCTCTTCGACGTGGCGGGGCATGCCACTCGCGGGGGAGCACGGGCCCTTGATGGGGCCACCCCGGCAGTACAGGACTGCGTCGCTGTGGCCCGACTCAAGCGGGCAGGAGCCGCTTTGATTGGACGCACCAACATGGTGGAGTTTGCATTTTCTGGCGTTGGCATCAACCCTCACTTTGGTACACCTGCCAACGCCTGCTCAACAGACCATGAGCTTATTCCCGGGGGATCGTCATCGGGTGCGGCCGTGTCGGTGGCTACGGGTGCCGCCTTTATCGGATTGGGGTCGGATACCGGTGGGTCCATCCGCATTCCGGCGGCGCTTAACGGCATTGTGGGTTTTAAAAATACGGCCCGACTGGTGCCTACGGTTGGCGCGTTGCCACTCTCCACAACACTTGATACGGTCTGCGCCCTCACCCGCTCGGTGCCTGACGCCATCCTGACCCATGAGATTTTGGCCCACCGACGCGTCACCCGCAGCTCAGCTCCCCTGAGCGCCTACCGCCTGGGCGTTCCGACCGCCTTGATGCTCGACGAGCTGGATCCCACGGTGTCACGCGCCTGGCAACGCACCCTCAATACTCTGCGTCAGACTGGGGCACGACTGGAAGAAATGGCACTGCCCGAACTCCATGAATTGCAGCCCATGCAGGCCAATGGCAGCTTCTCGGCGGCTGAAAGCTACACCTGGCATTACCCCCTGCTTACCACCCGAGCCGATCAGTATGACCCACGAGTCGCGTCACGGATTCAGCGCGGAGCCCAGATGACCGCGCGGGACTACCTGGAACTCCACAACGCCCGACAAAACTGGATCATGCGCATGGAAGTTGCGGCTCAGGGCTTTGATGCACTCCTGTCGCCCACCGTCCCTGTCGTGGCCTCGCCGATTGCCGAGGTCGCACCCGGCAGCGAGCGGGATGCGGCCTTTTTTCGCCTGAACGCTTTGCTTTTGCGCAACACCAGTGTGGTTAATATGCTGGATGGGTGCGCCGTGTCAATCCCCTGTCATGCACCAGACGAACTCCCCGTTGGCTTGATGGTCTGGGCCGGGGCCCTGCGCGATGACTCCGTGCTCAACGTTGCACGTCAGATTGAACTCCTGCTACAACAATAATTCGGTAAATCATTATTCCTTGCCGGCTAGAGGCCGAAAAGATACTAAAAACAATAGACGGGGCCTGCCATGCAGCAGTCTGCCCCACGGCGCTCACACAAAAGGGATTCATGAAGATTGCAGTCATTGGTGCCGGGATCATCGGCGTCACCACGGCTTACGAGTTGGCGTGCGATGGGCACGACGTTACGGTGCTGGAGCGGCGCAGTGCCGCAGCCGAGGAAACCAGCTTTGCCAATGCCGGCTTGGTGGCACCCGGATACGTCACACCTTGGGCGGCACCCGGCATGCCGGGTAAAGTGTTTCAGCACCTGTTGAGCCGCCACGCCCCCATCAAAGTGGGTTTACCCCTGTCAACCGGCGAGCTGACCTGGATGTGGAAGTGGTATCAATCCTGCAAACTCGACACCTACTTGGCCAACCGGGCACGCCTGCAACGGCTGGCCTTTTACAGCCGGGACCGGCTACACCACATCACCGCTGAATTGAAACTCGACTATGAGCGCAGCGACGGCTATGTAGTGCTACTGCGCAGGGAACGTGACAGCCAAGGCGTCCAGCCCGGTCTGCAAGTCTTGCGGGAGGCCGGGGTCACCTTCAAGGAAGTCAGCCCGGAGGAGACCCGAAAAATTGAACCGGCCCTCAACCCGGACATCTCTTTTTTCGGGGCGATCCACTTGCCCGATGACGAGGTGGGAAATTGCCGTCAATTTGCGCTTCTACTAAAAAGCGAAACGCAGCGCCTGGGCGTTAAATTTCAATTCAACACCCAAGTCACCCAAATGCGGGCAACCCAAGGTATTTCACTGACCCTGAGCAACGACACGACACCCCAGGCCTACGACGCAGCCGTCGTCTGCGCCGGTGTGGACTCGGCCAGCTTGCTGGCGCCCCTGGGCTTGAAAATTCCATTGGCGGCCGTGCATGGCTATTCGGTCAGTGCCACCATCAGGGAGCCCCTCAATGCGCCGCGCAGCGCCGTGATGGACGAACGCTACAAGGTGGCGATTTCGCGCATGGGCAACCGGGTGCGCGTGGCTGGCAGCGCCGAAATCGGGGGCTCCCCCGAACACAAACGCGCCAATTCACTCCAGACCCTTTACAAGGTGTTGCATGACTGGTTTCCCGGTGCAGCCAACCTGGCCAACGGCGCGCAAGAATGGAAAGGCGCACGCCCTATGCTGCCGGACGGGCCGCCGGTATTGGGCAGCAGCGGTGTCTCCGGGGTGTGGCTGAACCTGGGCCACGGCTCCAGTGGCTGGGCCCTGAGCTGTGGTTCGGCCAGAATCGTCGCTGATCAGATCCGGGGCAAAGCACCCGGGGTGAACGTTGACGGCTTGGGGATCGAACGCTTGCGCACTTAAGATGACATGTCTTTAGCCACAACGCTGTCTTGACTGACAATCCAAGTCATGAGTCCTGAACTGTCCAAAAAACTGGCCACTGCGGTCGATGGCATGCCCGCCTTTCCGAAAAGTGTGCAAAAAATTCTGGAATTGACACGCGATGTCAACTCCACGCCCAAGGACCTGGTTCAGGTCATCGACAAAGATCCGGTGGTCACGGTCAAGGTGCTCCGGGTCGTCAACTCGGCTTACTACAGCCTGCCCAAACAAATCACGTCCATTAGCCACGCCGTGGTGTACCTGGGCTTCAACACCATCAAAAATCTGGCCTTGAGCATCGCTGCCATTGGCATGCTGCCAGCCAGCAATGCAGCGTGTTTTGATGGGCAGCAGTATCTGATCCATTCGCTATCCACCGCCGGG
>JAUXQA010000319.1 GCA_030683195.1 Rhodoferax sp.
CAACTTGCCCTGAATAAGGCTTAAAGGTTGGCTGGGCTTTGAGTGAACAACCTGAACAGCTTTCCTGTAAGTGTTGGTTGGTTCAGGGCTACTGAACAAAGCGATTTGAGTCGACTCAGGTGAATCCAAACGTGTTTGCATGGGTGGCAATTGTACGCAATACCGTCACCTTAAGGGTTTTTTTCTTTAGCAATAGTCGGACAGCACCTGTTGTGTAATTTAGATAACGCTTTAGTCATTTAATACCTTTAGGCATCAAAAAACTAAATAAAATCAATAACTTAGATCATTCTAGGTGACTGTTTATGGGAGTGTAGGTGACTGTTTATGGGACATAAGGTGTGTGGATATGGGTGTGAGGTGACTGTTTATGGGACTTAAGGTATGTGGATATGGGCCTTGAGGTGACTGTTTATGGGAAATCGATGATTTTCGATATCTAAGGTGACTGTTTATGGGATAAAAATCCCATAAACAGTCACCTTTAGAAATAAATTGCAATCACGTGACCGAATAAATTGATGAAAACGGTAGTTTGATCTGGAAATGTATTTGACAAACGTCACCTTTCATCTATGAAAGCTGTGAATTTTGTAGCTTGAATGTATTTTTTGACACCGCCCATAAACAGTCACCTTTAGGCCTTCCAGCAGTTCCGGTCCATGCACAAAGACAGTGTTTAGGTGGCAAAAAACACTGTTTTTTCCATCATCAGCTACTTTTCAAAGAGGCCAATCAGTGGAGAGGTGATGCTTTATGGGAAATGTTGTCCCATAAAGCGTCACCTTTAGACCCTCGCCACAGTACCGCCTAGGTCGCCGTGATGATCTTGAGGTGGCAAAAAACGCTGTTCATCCCATAAAGTGTCACCTCGACACTGAGGGACCCTTGTGAAGGGTGACTGTTTAAGGGAAATACTGTCCCATAAACAATCACCTTTAGGCCCTCTCCACAGTGCCGGCCCAGGCGCCCGGATGGTCTCTTGAGGTGGCAAAAAACGCTGTTCGTCCCATAAACAGTCACCTTTCACTAAGGCCCACCGGCATTAAGGTGACGCTTTATGGGAAATTCGGTCCCCTAAAGCATCACTCTTTGGCCTTCTCCACAGTGCCAGCCCAGGTGCCGGGATGGTCTTGAGGTGGCAAAAAACGCTGTTTGTCCCATAAACAGTCACCTTTTACCAGGGCCCATCAGCATTAAGGTGACGCTTTATGGGAAATTCGGTCCCCTAAAGCATCACTCTTTGGCCTTCTCCACAGTGCCGACCAGGCGCCGGGATGATCTTGAGGTGTCAAAAACGCTGTTCATCCCATAAAGCGTCACCTCAACACTGATGGACCGATGTGAAGGGTGACTGTATATGGGAAATTAGGTCCCATAAAGCATCTCCCTTTGGCCTTCTCCACAGTGCCAGACCAGGCGCCGGGATGGTTATGAGGTGGCAAAAAACGCTGTTTGTCCCATAAACAGTCACCTTTTACCAGGGCCCATCAGCGTTAAGGTGACGCTTTATGGGAAATTCGGTCCTATAAAGCGTCACCTTTAGGCCTTCTCCACAGTGCCAGCCCAGGCGCCGGGATGGTTATGAGGTGGCAAAAAACGCTGTTTGTCCCATAAACAGTCACCTTTCACTAAGGACCATCAGCATTAAGGTGACGCTTTATGGGAAATTCGGTCCTATAAAGCGTCACCTCTAGGCCTTCTCCACAGTGCCAACCCAGGCACCGGGATGGTTATGAGGTGGCAAAAAACGCTGTTTGTCCCATAAACAGTCACCTTCGGAAAACTAGACCGACTCGGCGTATTGAATTAGGTTGCATTTCGGCAACTCCGCTTCCGCAATAAAGGGCGTTGGTACGTCACTGTATAGGGCAAAAAATCGTTCTTTGGCACGCGTCATGGCAACATAAAAAAGACAGCGTTCAGCTTGCTCATGCGCTATCAAAGACCCATCATCGGGGGAAACAGAATCGATCAGAAAAACAGTATCGAACTCCAGTCCTTTGGACGAATGCATGGTGCACAGACGGATGGCTTCCGATCCCTGTTCTTTATCCTGAAGTCGGCCAAGGATAGATAGGCGCTTCGACAATTTTCCATCCAAGGCGAGAAGTATTCGTTCAACATGCTCAAACGCCTCACGGACACGCTTTGTCTGAGATCGCATGGTGGAGGCGGACAGGCTTGACAACGCCAAATGGGACGCGTACCACTCGTAGACTTGGTCAATGACTTCAGGAATGAGCAGCGATATTTCGCCTTTTGCGAGTTTTAAGTTCCAAAGTTTGCAACTGGCGGCGACGCTCTGAAGAAACTTTGCATCGGTGTCTGTTGCGTGATCCAGATCGGGAACCTCGCCGCCTGACAGGAAGGACGTGGCGTCATGACCGAGCTTCCTTTCAAGCTCACGCCGCAATTTGGCATCAAGCGGGAATATGGACAAGACCGGCTGAAAGGAGGATGTGCTGTTGTTGGTCAATGCCTGCAGCATGGAGATGGCGATGGCGACCGCAGGCAAGTCCCAAATTGAAGGGCCTTTCATGACGTAGGGTATGGCCTTTTCGTTGAGTGCCCTACCCATGGTTTGAAGTGGGAAGTTTGTTCGTGCAAGCACCGCCACTGACTCGCCAGGCTTGCGGGACTCCAGGACATAGCGCACGATGGCCGAACACTGTTGGTTCAAGCCGGCGAAACACTCATGCCCCAAAACTCCGCCCGGACCGCGAGTGGACCGCTGGTTCTTGTCGATTCGATTGGGATCGTTGTTGGCAATCAACAATTTGGCGTGATGCACGATCTCTTGGCGACTTCTGAAGTTTTCTGAGAGGGCGATGGTCTTGGCGTTGGCCTCACGGCCGAATTTCTGCAGGCCAGCGTAACCCAACGCACTGCGCCATTCGTAAATCGTTTGATCGTCGTCCGCAACCAGGGTCGTGATAACGCCTTTGCGGGTGTGGGCCAGGATCATTTCAAGCTGGATTTCATCCGCGTCCTGCATCTCATCACCCAAAAGATGCGTTATTGGCAGGAGGGGCAACTGGCCATTGACCATCTGGGTGGCACAGTCGCGCATCACCATCGACAGGTCGGTCGAATTGGAGGTTTCCAGGCGCTTGTGATAAGCCACCACAAAGTCGTGTTGCTTGAAGTCGTCAAACTCGACTTGAGACTGATCCAGTGCGCCCTGATATTTTTCCAGCGCCAGTTGGAACTCCTTGCGTTCCTCAGGCATGAGGTCAAACAGCATGGCGTTGACCATGGCAGTCTTGGCGGGTGGGGCAATCAACCGAGGTGTGTTGCGCGCATGCTTTTGATAGTGTCGTAACGCGATTGAATGAAACGTGCCGCATATCAGTCTGGTACCGGGACTTTGGGCACGATCCGCCTGGAGTCGATTGATCATTCTCTCGCGCATCTCGTCGGCAGCTGCGGAGGTAAATGTGACCATGCAAAGGCGATTTGCAGGATCATTCAGTATGTGAATTCCTTTTACAACCGAGGTCGATGTTTTGCCAGACCCCGGCCCTGCAAACAGGATCAGATTTTCACAGTAGACGGATGCCGCCTCTTGGCTGACTGTCAAAGCCATGATCTAACCGACATGATGCAATGCCCGGCAAACGTCAATCCAGTCCTTCTTGATCTGAACTTGTGTGTGCACAAAATCAAGACTATGGCGTGGAATGATCTGCCACGCTCCAGATCAGGCGATGACCGGGGCCACAGGAGCGGACCCTGTCATTCCAGCATCGGCCGCATCTGTTGGTGCGTGCGAGTCGGTTTTGAATTTGACAGAGCGTTTTCGGTCTGCAGCGTTAGCGGCGGCAACACCTGTAGCAACCAGGGAATCAAGCACCGCACTGGCTTCATCCAGAGAAACATGAGAACCATGATCGTTTTCAGATGCATCGTATTCAGCCTGACCTTCTTGAACGATTTTCTCTGCATGGATGACGTCGTCTTCAACTAGATCACCGCGTGCAGCACGCATTCTCAAAGACTCTTTGCGCAATTTGATGTGCTCATTGCGAACCAGGGCCGTGAATGAGCGGATGGCCCTGCGTCCTTCCAGTTCAGCTTTGCTGCGTTGGCTGCCATCCAGAATTCCATAAAGGGAGGCTGAACCGGTAAGTTGATAGTATTCATCAAGCTTGATCAGCAGGGAAATGAACGAGTAGGCGTGGGCTGCAATGATGGGAATTGTCAGTCGTTGTGCCTGCAGGTAAACCGCATCTGGGGTAATGCCGTTGTTGCGAAAGAGAGCAGCGGTTTGTTCAATTCGCTTGGTCAAAAGGAGCTGCACAGCCGCAAGCTTTTCGCCGGTCATGCGGGCATAGTTGTCTAGCAGTTCCTGATTGAAGTCGGGGCGGCGGCGATAAACGCTTTCCAGGAACAGATATCGTGACAGCAATTTGAAGTCCCTGCGATAGAAGCTCAAGGGAGCCGGCGAGCGAAGGGTTTCCGTCACGAAACGTACTGGATCGCGGAAGTCGCGAGCGAATTCACTGCCAAATACTTCCGCCAAAGAGGCGATTCGAGGATCAGGAACAAGTTGATCTTGCAGGGCCGCAGTTGGTGTCGTTGTATCTGTCATAAGTTTGCTCCAGTACGAAAATGCCTTGCGGCGGATAGTTCCAGCAAAGTTTAGAGGTCGTGTCTCTGCAGCTGTCCGAGCAAACACTCTTAATCTGGCATTTGCTCGGACAACTGTGCTGTTTTCTTTTGGTCCAGGCATATCTTTCCAGATAGAATTACTGCAACTTTCAGTTACGCTGGAGTTAGTGGAGCTGGGACACTCAAACTTTCCGAGCCATCTGCAAAGTAGAAAAGATGCGACGGCGTCTATCTGCGCGAAAGTGCCAGACAATATTGGAAGCACCCCCGGCTCTGCCCGGGGGCTGCGATTTCCAAATCACCCCATTTCAATTTCACATAGCTACGTGACAAAACCAAACACGCTTTGACAGTAATGAACTGTTTGGCGGGTATGGTTTTTTCATGGGCGCAAGTCCTGAGAAGAGTCGGTCCGGGTTTACCTGGGCCGACGAGCTGACGTTGTCAGCCATATCAGTCGCTCTGAACTCCGGTTCAGCGCATGCTGCGAAAGCAGCTTTACATCAACCCTTGGGGCCAGTTCCCTTGGGGCTGGTTTCCCTTTGGAGATCCAGCATGAAAGCATTTGTCGTTTCCATCATCGTGGCCCTCGCAGCTATCGCTGCCGTGGCCAATTCTGCGCATACCAGCACAGAAAAGACAGTTCAGGCCGGCATCAGCCGTCTTGCAGCTGCCGAGGCTGCAGCTCTTAAGTAAGGACCTCAACACCCATGCATCTGCGTGGGTGTTGAGTGATCTTCATGATCTGTATGAAATATCCTCACCCATCACCCAGTGGAGGCCGCAATGATTGCGCGCATGCACGGCTCTAGCGGCCACAACCCGCTTCAACAACCCCTTTTCTTTGTCGAGCCAGAACACCGTCATTTGATGACAGACATCTGGAACAAAAAAATCTTTATCACTGAACAGCGCAAGCTCAAGGAAGAAAAGAAGGCTCACCAGAGGATCGAGGTCCTTGTCGCCAAGTCCCATGCGGAGGGCATCACTTGGACAAATATCCAAAAGCTGTTGGATCGTCCGATCGGTCACTATCAAGCATCAGAACTGGACATCCAGCCAGCAACCGATGAACCGTCGCCCATCCATCATGTCGATGGGGTCACCGAGGAGCGTATTGAGTGGACAGAGCAGGCAATGCTCGATCTTCACGAAGGCGTACTCAACTATTCGCTCCAACTCCTGAGAACCAGGGGAAACGCGAAAGAAAAACTGGAAATCCTCAATTGGATCTGGGCAGACGATGTCTACGACTTCGTGACCAGAAAAATTCGAGGCGTCAATAAACAAGTCCCGATACGGGCAGATCAAATACCCTTTTCATTCCAGACGTGCTGTCGTCTTAGCGGATACCGCTATGACTTGCTGCGCGATGGATTGGCTTGGGAGATGCGAACTGCACTTGCCGCATTGGGATTCCAACCACGGAATTAGCAATGAACAAAACAAAGTACAGCCTCTCAACAGAGTTCGGCCTGGATATCGACCCACGAGCAATGATCGATGGTTACGAGTCCGGTCATCCTGCTGCGCCGCCTATTAAAGACGGGTACGTCTTTCAAAGGGTAAAGTTGCGAGACATCCTTGCCTTCTGGCAATCGGGATTCACGGCGCTAAAGATCATGGGCGACCCTGCCACTGGCAAGACATCGCTGATTGAGCAATGGCATGCGCACCTGCGTTGGCCGCTCTATAAAGTCGCATGCTCTCGTTCCACCGAGGCATGCCGATTGATTGGTCACCTTGTGCCCACAGAGACCGGAGGCCTGAAATGGGTCGATGGACCTGTATTGAGGGCTGCAAAAGAGGGCACAAGTGTTTTGCTCGATGAGTACAACACCATGGATCCCGATCAGGCGACCGGTTTGAATCTATTGCTGGATGGTTATTCGTTCACAGTGGAAGAAACCGGTGAAATCGTGGTCCCACAACCTGGATTTCGAGTTTTTGCAACTGAAAACTCGATTCAATCTCGTTTGAGTGTGACGGGAAGGAACGTTCAGGATGTCGCTAACGATGATCGGTTCACGGTTATGGAAGCCGACTACTTGCCTGAGGACTTGGAAATCAAGGCGCTTTACAACGCCATGCTTGCAGCAAAAATTGCGGAGCCGGTGGCGGCGCAGCAAGCCAAGTTGGTCGTCGAGCTTGCCAATAAAGTTCGGATGGCATACCGCAATGAGGAAGACGGTATCGAGAAACCAATGAGCCACCGCGCGGCAATTCGCTGGGCAATTCTTGCGTCCAGATATCAAGGGGTTCCAATCGCAGAGGGCGGGCCCATGATTTACGCGCTGCATCGAGCTTTTGCAATGAGCAAAGAAATGGCAGCCGTAGTCGATACATACGCCAGAGTGAAACTGGGTCTGCCGACAGCATGAAAGATTGCCGAAACGTCTTGTTTGACGTCTTTCAGAATCCTCTCTCGAAGTCGGTCTACGCCTTCGGTGAGTTGCCTGACAAGTCAACAATTGTCCTGGAAAGAAACAGCGACAAGGGCCATGCGGTCCTGAGGTCGCTGCCAATTGTTTCGGCGATGCAATTGATGGGGAAAAAGCTCCGTCAGGGGTATATCCGTGGCAAGTCGATGATGTATTTCGACGCGGCTGAACAGGCATTTACCCACGTACACCCTGATCTCAGTTGGGGTGGGAAGAACTGGCTTTTGGCAGCGAAAGCCCCAACCGTTCAACAAGGGATCGATGCTGTTGTGGCGGCGATCAGAAAGGCGCCACCCAGCGTCATTCACCCTGTTGAAATTGATGCATGGGCACTTCGTCAACAAAATAATGCGGCGTATATCGTCGCATTTAACGACCTTCCGGTCTGGAGTTTGATTCTCACCGAGACATCCCTTAAAGAAGGATGGCTCGTGCGGGCGAATTCGCATCTGTCAGGGGCACCGTCCTTACTGCCTTCCATGAACCCCATCGAATGGGACGACTGGCTTCAACAAGTTTTCGAGCTAGACCTGGTGCAGCGCACGCGCGTGGAGCTGGGTTTTACCTTCGACAACATTCATAAATCTGACTATCAGGAAATCATCGATTCCGAGAATTGGTCTGCACTCATTTGAAAGAATGTCATGCTCAAATTTTGTATTTTTCTAATTACAACGATCCTGAAAGGGGTTGGATTCATCCTCACAGAGATTGCGAGACGAATCGCTGACATCGCTATTCCGCCTGCGCCTTACATCCAGGGTCTGGGTGGTGCTGATTATTCTGCACGCAAGGCGTACACAGAAAAAGCGATCAACCAGCTCATGGCGAAAGCCACGGTTGGTTCATATGCCAAAGTCGTGACCCCGGCCGAAACGCCAAAGGTTGACGAACGAGACCCTCTGGTCCTGCGCACGCCTCAAGAGCTAATGCCAGATCAGGGGCAGCTTGAGGGTCGGTGTAGCCCGCAGGTGTCTTCCAGGGTTCTCACCATCCCTTTAGAAGCGGACGGTGGTCTGCCCATTGGTACGGCGTGGATCTACCTGTTTGAGCGCGATGCCTCAGGCAAAGCGTTGCACAAGGCTCGCCGCGTTCTCAAGTTCAACAATCGTGCGCTTGCACGAGTCATTTGTGGGCCCGATGAAATGCGTTACTTTTTCAAGGATGTCGATTACATTCCAGAAAATGGTACGCGTGAAATCTGCGATGCTTTTGTCGGTGAGATTCGCAAGCTCTTGGACAGGAAGCAAGCCTTCTCCAAGGCGGCGAAGATGAATGTCGCGGCTGAGAAGCCCAAGCCGATCGAAGCAGCAGCAATGCCGAAGCCAGATCCTGTGGTTGTGCAAGCGCCCGCGCTGCCTCCCACTTCAGCGCCAGTTCTCCAGAAGGCTATGGAGCCAATGCGCCCTGTGAATCGAACTGTCAAAGGTCAGGTTTATGAAGGGATGGTGGTGAGTGCGGGAATGAGCACCAAGAATGGACAGACCGGGTCATATTCGACGTTTTGTCTCACTCTCAATGATGGTGAAAAAGAGGTGCCGCTAAACGGCACCGAAATTCATCGCCAGTTCAAAGACATGGGAATCCGAATCGGTGAGCGCGTTAAAGTAGTGTCCATGGGACGTTCTCCAATAGACGTGCCGGGGCAAGAAAAACAAGGTTGGAAGAACCTCTACCAAATCACGCGATTAGGAGCACATTGATGATCAGCGTTACCGCAACCGGCTTCATTGGTGAAAAGCCGCAACTTCAGGTTGTCAGCGCTTCAAGCCAGAAGGTCGAATTCGACGTTATCTGGGGCCGCCGTGCGTTCAGCGCCGGGCAATGGAAAACGGCGTGGGAGCGCGCAACCTTCGTTGCTTGGGGTGAGGAAGCCGAACGAATCGCAGGTTCACTTGACAAGGGCAACAATGTCTCTTGCACGGGTTTGCAGGAAACCTCAGAGTGGACCGACCGCGATGGCAACAAGCGGTCCAAAGTCAAGTTCAAGCTTACTGCCTGGATCAAACACCACAACCCGCGACCACAAGACGCGGCACCTCAATCAGGTAGGCCGGCTGCAGTGGACAGCAGCCATGGCCACAGCAAGGCCAATGAAAGGGCAGGGCACAGGGAGCAGTCTGAGGTGAACTATCAGCACACCAGACAGCAGCAACCGGTACCGCCCGTGAACCAGGCACCCAGACCGCAACGCGGTTATGAGCCTGACAATTCGGACGAGCCTTTTGCTGGCTTTCCGGATTATTCTGGAAACCATTCGAATGACTTCATCCGGATGTAGTTGACACTTTCATCACCCAGGGCGACCTGGGTGATGAAAGAACGTCAATAAAAAATCGATATACTGTGTAGGAGTTCTGCGAAAAGCTGCTTTGACAAAAGCGTTTTTCGGAGTATTCAGGAATGCCCAACATGGCGTTCAAGAAGCACGTAGCTGTACGTAACACCTCAGCATGAAAGCAAGTTTTGACTAATAAACGTTAGTCAAAACTTGCTTTTTTTTCGTCCTCACGACGACAAAGCCGTAGCTGGCAGACGAGGCAAGCGCCGAATCCAGCAATTTCACCCGTGGCATTTCACGCCACAACTCAATTCAATACTGAACTACGAGGGGATCGACATCTGTGCATCCCCGCGTGGGAGCCCAGATGTGGATCAACTTCCCGATCCACTTTTAAACTGGAGAACCCAAAAAATGAAAACAGAAAACAAGGGCGATTTGTCGCCGGAACCGCAAGAGTTTTGCAAGTCTGTCTTGCTGGAGAAGTACGCCCTGAAAGGCGAAACTTCAGCATTGGAAATTCATATGCGCGTGGCCAAAGGCCTCGCCAACGATGCCGCACAGGAAGCCCGCTTTCTCGATGCCTTACAAGCTGGCTTTGTCCCAGGCGGGCGGATCAATCGTGCCATTGGCTCGAATACTCTCACCACGGCGATCAGCTGTTTTGTTACGTGCGTGGGTGATTGCATATCGGGCGTGGATGCCTACGGCAACCCCGGTATCATGGATGCGTTGACTCAAAGTTCGATGACATTGCGTCTCGGTGGGGCTATTGACTATGACTTCTCTTTGCTTCGGCCATGTGGCTCGGTTGTCAAAGGCACAGACAGCCGCGCCAGTGGCCCGGTGAGTTACATGCGGGTATTTGATCGCATGTGTGAGACGGTCGAATCAGCTGGAGCCCGCCGGGGTCAAATGGGCATTCTTCGTGTGGATCATCCCGATGTTGAGGCGTTCATTGATGCCAAGAAGGCGCCTGAGTTCAAGGGCCTACCTGAGCCCGAAGCGAAGGCTTTGCAGAAGATGCTGTCGGACAATCCTGCGTTCGGCTGGATGATGCGCAAATCGTTTGCCACGCTGAGCAACTTCAACATCTCGGTGGCAATTACAGACGAGTTCATGCGTGCCGTGGAAGCGGATGGTGACTACGATCTGGTTCATGAAGCAAACCCCGGAACCGACTTGGCCGTCAAGAGGCTTGGCGCTGATGGTGTGGTGCGTTTCGTCTACAAGACAATCAAGGCGCGGCATGTCTGGGACAAGATCATGACCAACACTTATAACGGTGCTGAGCCAGGTGTGATCTTTATTGACCGAGTCAATCATGACAACAACCTCCGCTATTGTGAAAAGATCGCAGCAAGCAATCCGTGTGGTGAGCAATTTCTGCCGCCCTTCGGTGCATGTGACCTGGGCAGCATCGGGCTGCACTGGCTGGTACGCAACCCCTTCAGCGCACAGTGCAATTTCGACTGGCGCGGTTTGCGGGAGCTGGTGACCACTGGCGTGGAGATCCTGGACCGCGTCCTGGATGTTACGCGTTGGCCGTTGCCTGAGCAACAAGTCGAGTCGGTAAACAAGCGACGCATTGGATTGGGCTTCTTTGCCCTGGGCGATGCCATGGCGATGCTCAACATCCGCTATGACAGTCCAGCAGGCGTGGAATTTGCCGCGAACGTGGCCAAAGAGATGCGGGATAGCGCTTACGCTGCCTCTGTGGAGTTGGCTATCAAGCATGGGCCATTTCCGTACTTTGACGCGGAACAGTATCTTGCAGAGGGTACCTTTGCCTCGCGCTTGCCAAGTAAGCTTCAGGATAGCATTCGCAAGAATGGGATTCGGAATTCGCATTTGCTGAGCGTGGCGCCAACCGGAACCATCGCACTTGCGCTCGGTAACGCAAGCTCGGGAATTGAGCCTATTTTCAGCCTGCGTCAGAAGCGCACGAAGGTGATGATGGATGGCACGCGAGAAGAGTTCTATCTGGAGAATGGTGCCTACAGGCACTTCCGGTTTGTCAAAGGAGATGACGCCCCGCCAACAATGTTCGTCACCGCGCTTGAAATGAGTGTGGACGATCATCTCAACGTACTGCAGGCAGTGGCCCCTTACATTGACAGTGCCATCAGCAAGACGGTGAATGTGCCGGCTGAGTGCACTTTTGAGGATTTCTCCCAAGTCTACATTCGTGCATGGAGGGCAAATCTGAAGGGGATCACGACCTACCGGCCCAATTCCGTTGTCGGCGTGGTTCTGCAAGACGCTGACGAGGTGGTCAAGGCGTTGGAGTTGCCTTCAGGCGACCCGGATCGCCGCATCGAAATCAAGGAAGTGCATGCGATTACGAGCGGATTGAATGTGCAAATTGTCACGCGATCGGTGAGTGCGGCTAGTGCGTTGACCGCAACTGAATCGAGTTGTTGAACAGTCGACTAAACGGCCTTTCACCATCCGGTTAATTTTTGAAACCCCTGCCCGATGATGCAGGGGTTTTTTTTGCCCATATGACCCTCGCACTCCACCAGTTTTCGCTGCCAAATTGATGGGCGTGAAGCTATAATCCAAAAATATTTATGTGGTCTGACCACAGATAGGGTAGCTGGATCAACCTGATCGAAAGATCGTACCCAGCATAAATTTAGTCAATCAACCCTCGGGGCAAGTTCCCCGGTGGGGCTTGCTCCTTTTTTTATTGGAGCGAGCCTCATGACAGGCGATATCGTTAGCAAAGATGCCACAGACCTTGTGTGCATCCAACTGGAAGTCCACATCTGGAGTGGACGCCGACATCTGGACAAATCTGACCTGGTGCATGCCAACCCCGAATTCGGGAAGCTGCCTGAGAAAGATCTGGCCAACCTCGGTTCGGTGAAGATTTGCGATCCGGAAGAAATCAAAACCTTCCAGAAAATCAAGAATCAGGCCGAACTGGTCCTCAAGCGTGCTGGTCTGCCAATCCTCGGCGCGACCGGTATCCCTGCAAGCAAATACCCTGAAGTCTTTCTGAAGCTCCAGGAGCTGCAGGATGAATACACAGCGAAGTCAGCTGCATTCGTAGCGGCATTCGACCGCAACATCCGCGAATGGAAGTTGAAGCACTTGTTTCAACATCCAGAATGGGAGCAACTCTTTCGGGATTTGCCAACAGCGGATCATGTGGGCGGGCGTCTGTCGTTTCAGTTCCATCCTTACCGCATCTCTGCCCCGGCCGCTGAATCTCATCCTGATCTGAACGATCGGTTTGAAAAGCAAATGGGTGGACTCAAAGGCGAGTTGCTGCAAGAAGTGGCGACTGAAGCCGGGACGTTCATTAATTCATTGAGCAAAAAAACCGACGGCGGCATTTGCACCAAACGTGATTTTGTGACTCCCAAAACCCTTGGGCCATTGCGGCGCGCGGCGGAGAAGCTTGACGCGTTTGCATTCATCGACCCAACGATCGGACCACTAGCTACGTTGCTTCGCGACATGCTGGATGACTTGCCGGATCTAGGCCGTGTCGATGGTCAAAAATTGTTGATGCTCGGCGGCATTGCCCGCTTACTCAATGACCCAGTCGGAATTTCTGAACTGGCTGCCATTGCCCACAACGGCGGCACTGCTCAGGATGCAGTGTCTTCAAATGTCGGCATCCGGTTGTCCCAATGGGTTCCGGTAATCGACGAGGTGAAAACCATGCGGCAATCTGAGTCATCAAACGCGTTTCAAATTCAAAGTCATGTGACAGACGCCGATGAGCCGGCTGTCCAGACGATGGATCTGACGGTGCGGTCGGATGAAGACGCATTCCTATCCAACCTTCTCTAAAGGCGAGACAATGAAGACGATTCAACAAATCGTCATGATGACAGAGGGCTTCGTTGCCCTCTGTCTGGGGTCGTCCGACCGCATCGTTTGGGTAAACCAGACTGACGCGGCGGCCTTCTCCGATGGCGAAAAACTCTACCTCCCAAGTCCGCAAGGCCTTGACGGAGAAATTGAACTTCTCCTCGGCATTGCCTTGCGGGAAGTTGCCAAAATCTTACATGGCAACGCGGATGTATTTGCATCAATCGCTCCATCGATTTCTGGCTACACGGCATCAATTGAAGATGCTCGAATCAAACAGGAAATAAGCGAGACGTACAAGGGCGCCGCAAGCGTTTTTGATGCTGCTACCTCTGTGATTCGACGCATTGCCGTCGAAAGTCTCAGTGACGACCCGGTGAACCCGAACATGGCAGTGCAAATGGCCATTTGGGCAGGGGCCAATGATGCCTACCTTGGAACATTGAACAGTGCCAAAGCTCTGTTCGACCTGAGTGCAATAGCAGCCGGCTGCGTTGATCCAGTGAAGCTTGAGTTGGTCAATGCGATGACGCAAGCCGCTCCGTGGCTCAAGTCAACTCATGCCAGTGCTTTATGTGCCCAGCGGATCCATGCAATCCTTGTTGAGCCTGAGCCCGAGCCCGAGCCCGAGCCCGAGCCTGGTGAAGTTCAGCCTGAGCAGCCCCAACAGGGACAGAGTCAGCCTGAGCCGGAGCCTCAGCCAATGCCGCAAGGCGAAGGTCAAAGTGGAGATGAAGAAGACCCGCTGCCAAAGTCCGAACCAGAAGGTGAAGACGACGGTGAACAGCAGGAACAGAAGCCAGAGTCCGACTCATGTGGTCAAGATGATCCCCAGAATGCTGATCCAAGCCAAGGGCAAGGTGAGCAGATTGCACAGGATGGCGCTCAATCTGAGGCCGGCGTTGACGTTGAGCAGCAAGGGTCCCAACCTGACGCGCGCCAACCAACCGACACGCAGCCCCAAGATGGCACATCGGAACCGGCAGAAGCGGGGCATGAAAAGGACCACGAGGCAGAAGAGTCGGGTCCTGGCGATCAGCAGCCTGATTCGGACAACGATGTGGACGGTAGCGACCCAGTTGAGTCAGACCAGTCGGGTAGCCCCTCCAATGAGAAGGCTGCCAAAGACACCGGGGTGACTGAGTTCAGTTCGGACCCAATGAGCAACGCCTTGGCGATGCTCAAAGGGCACAAAGGTGCTGCACCAGCTTGTCAGCCGGGCCAAGCGGAAACGATAGGGGAACACGCGCAGGTTGACAACAGCGTGCTTGCAGCTATTGCCCACGCGATGCAGCAGGCCGATGCAATGGAAATCATTTGTGATCTTGCACTCGCGCTTCCGATCGATGATTCGCAAGAGTCTCCCGAGGAAATGGAGGAAATGGAGGACGCAGTGCTGCTGGCTCTGTGTGCTGACCAGCTGGGCGGCGATGCACCGGCATCGTCAGTCATGGATGCGGTGAACAACCTTGGATCTATGCCAGCACGACTCGTAAGCGTTTTGCTGCGTGAGTTTCAGGACAAGCGGCCCAAGATGCAGCTTCGAAGCCAAAGTGGTCGCGATTTGTCCGTAAGACATTTGTGGCGCCTCAAAGCATTGGGTGATACCAAGGTATTTCGAAAGAAGACTCCTTCATCCGGTATCGACGCTGCGGTGACGCTCCTGCTTGATCGATCTGGCTCGATGCACGGTGATATCGAGCTGGCTGCCAGCGCGACACACGCGTTTGCCCAAGCATTGCAGCGCATCAGTGGCGTAAGAACGGCCATAAGCCTGTTCCCGGGCGACAGTACGGCCACCATGGAACTGTTGCAGTTTAGACAAAGCGCTGTTCATGCTGCGAGCAAGCTGCGTGCTGTGACAGCGCAAGGCGGCACACCAACCGATGAAGCAATCATGGTGATTCTTCCATCGCTGCTAAAGACCACAGTGGAAAAGCGATTCATTGTGTTGATCACGGATGGGGATCCGGACAACGTTGAGGCAACTCGAAAATCGGTTGCCCATGCGAATTCGGTGGGCGTGGATGTGATCGGCATCGGCATCGGCAAGCAGACACATATTCACGGGTTTCTTTCGCGCAGCGTGAGTATTGCTGACGTTGACGAATTGCCGATAGCGCTTGAAGCGCTTTTTAAAGACGAATTGAGCACCAATCTTTTGGTAGCCTGATTCGAAATCTAACTGTCCCTCTCACGAGGGCAGTTTTTAAAGTTGTCCCCTCGGCGGCTTTAAAAACTGGCACCAAAAAACGAAAGATAACCATGGGAATCAGGCACAATCGAATAGTCTACGATGATTCACTTCGTCGAAACAGAGCTGACTTTTCAGCAACTTGTAATCAACCTATGCGGGACCTATTGCCCGCCGGGTGAGGGGTCTCGCGAATTAGAGGAGGCTCGATGCTTATCAATGCAGAAGTTTTGGCCCGTGATCGATGGCCCGATATTTTGACTGCGGCCGGCGTGGATAAGTCCTATTTCAGGGCATCCAACGGACCTTGCCCTTTCTGTGGCGAAGGGGTTGACCGGTACCGCTGGGCCAACAAGCACGGTGGGGTCTATGTGTGCTCGGTTTGCACAGAAGGAAAATACCGAAACGGCTTCGACTTTTTGAGTCGGCACAAGGGATTTCAGGCTTTTGCAGATGCAGCGAACTATGTTCGCGCGCACTTCGGCATCAATGGCTCCCTGGATGACCAAGTCGTGGTCAAGAGACTGGCGCAGGAACCCAAGCGGTCCACTGCCGTGGATCCCCAGAAGTCGCTTGCACGAATGACCCGTCAATGGGACCAAGCAGTTGCGGTGACGCCAGGCGATGCGGTACATAGATACCTGTGCAATCGCGTGCCAGGTGTGACAAGCGTTCCGAGCGAGGTGCGATATCACCCTTCACTGGAATACTGGAATCCACCCGCTGAGCAAGGGGGTTCGCCTGTGCTGCTGGGTCGCTTTGCAGCCATGCTGGTACGTGGATTTGATGTCCACGGTAACCTGGTGCAGCTGCATAAGACGTATCTGGATCAGGAAGGGCATAAAGCACCCGTGCCCCATGCCAAGAAAACGGATCAAGGCGTCGGTAGCAACTCCTTTGCTTTGCGGCTGGGAACGCCTACCGACACGCTTGGGGTTTGCGAGGGTATTGAAACCGCAATTGCATCTTCGGTGATGCGCAACATTCCTGTGTGGTCCTGCCACTCAAGTTCAATCCTTGCCAATTTTGAGTTGCCTACCATCTTCGATGGTTTGGTCAAACGATTGATCATCTTTACGGATTCCGATGAGATCAAGAACGGTCGTCGGGCAGGAGAAGAGGCCGCGAAGACGTTGGCCGATCGTGCCAAAAAAATGGGCTTGCGATCATTGATCGTGAGACCAGCCAAGGTCGGTACGGATTTTGCCGACCTGTGCCGTAACAGCGCATCGGTCTGAGTGATGAAAACAGAGAAAACCCACTCGGTACCCGCAAGTTCAAAGCTTGCGAGTGCCAGTGGGTTTTTTTTCCGAACTTTCAGCGAAGAATGCCTAACAGCCGTGGATTGTGCCGATGGGCTTACCTGCTAAATGAAGACCAGGCGGTTCATTGTTGTTCTGGCGAATCGGCACAATGAGCCGGTCACTAAACCCAGTGTATTTTGAGGCGAAAACACCAACTTGTTCAGTGGTTTCTACGCAGCGCATCGGGTGAGCGATCCCGTTGATGTCTTCAATAATGTAGTAGTTGTCTTTCGCAACTGGCTTCAAGGTATGCGCAGCTAGTGACGTCCAGTCTTCATAAACCAACATGGTACGTACCTCTGAGGCGAAGTAGCCCACTGAGGACGTTGAAATATAACGCAGGGGTTGGTCCGGAAAATCCCTCTGGCGATCCAAAAAGCCGCTTGGGGCGCGCCACACGGTGTTTTCACCGCCGTCAACTGATGTCACTACGGCGATATCCGCAGGAATTTCCTGATCTAATTCTGCATCAAGAAAATAACCAGCTGATTTACCAAAGGTAGCGCACAGTAAACCTATGTCTTCTAGGGTCCATGGCACAAGACCAGATAACAGGTTTGACGCCGAGCGCCTGCTCACGCTAGCTACTTTCGCCAGCGAGGATTCGCGCCCCAAGGCATCAATCGGGTGCCCTGAGTCAGTTAACAGTTTTTGCAATCGTGTTGCTGCCAGATGTGACAGTGCGGCAGCAGAGCGATTCATTTCTTTTTTATTCAATTGATACTCACTCAAAAATCTAGATATGCGCCAACTCCGTATTTTTAGTGTATATCTATACTTATTTATAAATTAATATAACATTCTCTTCGCGCTGTGACATTTTTTGTGGTGAATACTTAAAATTTAATGTAACAGAAAGTAACATCAATATTACAATTCAAAGTAAATTAGTCGGGTTAATTGATAATCCGCAGGCAATCGCGTAGACGACAGCATGTTTGCGTCACTTTTGTGACATGCATTTATCTTCAAATTGATTACGAACAGGGACGGATCTACATGACGGAGCAGGACATAGAGTCAGAGAACTTACAACTTCTTACCGGGAAGTGGAAGAAGCTCGTCATGGAAAAAGCGGATCCAACTCGCCTCGGGTTAAGTCGTGAGGCTGCCCAGGTATTGCTCCAACTTGGTGAAGATCAGGTCAAACGCGCAGCCACCGTGCACGTTCCTCTTTTTGAGTTCTCATGTACAACTGAAATTCTTAAAGAAGCCTTCAGCTCGACGAGCCAGCAATCAGAAGAGAGAAATGATGACGCCCAGCTGTTTTTGAGTAACAGGTGGCGGGCCAGCGAAGGAACATTTGTATCGACCCAAATGCTCTACAACATGACGCGCGGCATGCATGCCCTGATGCAAAGCGCGACGTACACCAAGATTGTGCGGGCGGGGGAAAGCGGAGTGAGGCTGATGAGGCTTGCGGTCCGGCCCCAATACTTGTTTCATGCAGGCAACAAATTTGATCTTCACACAAGTCACAGAACATCAATGGCTATTTGTTGCGCCGACCGCTCGGGTTACTGAGAGCAGAGCCTATGAAGAAGCTAACAAAGGCTTTAATTTTAAGTCAGTGGGCGGCAGATCCGGCCACCATGACTCGGCTCGAACAAATCGTCTTGTTGACGCAACGGACCGATTTGATCAAGCAGTTGATGCTGATTGAGGATGGGTTCGAAGGTCAATTGAGAATTCAGATCAAGGTTATATGCGACAAGCACAATATTCCATACGTTCCACCGCGGGGTCGGACAGGTGACACCAAAAACCCGAAGCAGTTCTACGGACGCGTACGCTTTGACATCTCCGTGTTGCTCGGCCTGTTCTTGAATTCAAATGATGGTGGCGTTGTATCTTCGAAAGAAGGGCGTCTCCTCTCAACCGATGTTTTGGATAGATTGATTTTTGCCTACCATCGGTACTTGCAACTCCATCGGGTGACCTCAGCCCAGGCAACCGTGAACTTCGAGTTGTTCGTAAAGAGTTGGCAGGCTGTGCAAATGGGTGAGGCGGTGATGGCGAATTGCACAAATTGTGGTTCGACATACGTTAATTTCCGTTCTGCAATGGTTCACCAATGTCCCGTTTGCACAAGCTTGAACTTGGCCATGCTGCAACGCCCGGCCGTGATTCGTCGGTCAAGCCAGGATGATTTCGGCCTACCCATCGGGCAAAAAATCCGCAATTCATAGAAGTTCGATGTTGAGTCCGAGCAAGTAACGTAAATTGCGGGTTTGCTCGGCCAACGCAAGCGCAGCCGGTGGAAAAATCGGCGCATGTTTAACTACCTTGCAAACAAAGTATTTGGCCGCGTCCATACTGCGCCGGTAGCCCTCGCTGATGTTGGGGTAAAACGTGTTCCACCTCAGGGGCCTGGACGGTCGGATCAGCCCCATGTCCAATACCCCCCACAGGACCCAGGCTTCATTTGCCCCGAAGCCTCCGATCTGTTGCGCGCCCAGGCCGACATCATGGGCATGCTACGAATTCACGCCGCATGTTCCCCCGCGATGTTCAAAGATCGCTATGAACAGCCTATCCTGAACTTGGCGGCATACATTGCAAATCTGCCTGCCACTGCATCCGGAGTGTTTTCGGGAGAGGGTGGTTTGATGCGCGCCTGCGTTGAAATGGCGTTCAACTCATTCAGAGCATCGGATGGCAGGATCTTCACCGGTGCCAGTGGCGTCGAGGAACGTCACCTGTTGGAAGGCCGGTGGCGCTACGTTTGCTTTGCTGCCGGCTTGCTGTATCCCCTTGGCGCCTCAATCGAAGCGATGCAGGTCATCGATGCACAAGGTAAGCGATGGTCGCCTGAACTCGATTCCCTTGTGTCTTGGGTAGACCCGGGAGAGCGCTACTGGGTGACTTGGCTGCATGAGGATGTACAGCCTGGCCCGTCTTCGATCATGGGGATGCTCCTGCACAAACTTCTTGGTCGGCCTAACATCGACTGGTTGAATGATGGCTCATCCGATTTGATCAAACGACTGCTTGAGATCATTACGGGGTCCGCGCTGGCCGCGCCTTTGATCGCTACCAACGTGGTCCAAAGCGTCTGGGTGTCGGTACATATGCGTGAAGTCGCACGGCGCCACCAGAACTACGGGCGTCTGACGGTTGGCTCGCACATTTCGCCCTACATCATCGACGCCATGGTCGTCCTTACCAAGGATATGTGGGTCATCAATGAGAAAACAGTGTTTGCCGACGCCACGGGGGTGCATCTTGAATGGCCTGCCGCCGGGCGCGACATCATCGACTACTGCAAGGCCCGCGCATATCCTGGCGTTCCGTCGAGCGAAGCGGCGTTGCTGACGATGTTATCTGCCAACAAAATCATTGTTGGCGGACTCGATGGCGTAGCCATGGTTGAAATTGCGAATGCCGATGGCGAAATCGTCGCTGCGGTCAAATTGGCAAAGCCCGGCCTGTTGGTGGATGACCCCGCAATCTACGCTACCGCCAAAAGCAGACCCGTAGCGATCGAGGAAGTCATCGCGGGTGACCCATTGACCTCTGAATCCCCTGAGAAATCTCCAATTCGAACGAAGCAACCCAAGAAAGTGCTGCCTCCCGCTGAAGTCGCCACGCGCCCAACTCTGGACACCATTGAAATCGGTGAGCAGACAGGAATCCAGTCAACCACGGTTGCCCCCCCCCGGGGAAGCGCCAATACGGCTGAACCAGCCGCAGTTGCCGTTCAAGCTCCAGCGAATGAGGCAAAGCAATCCTCTGCCGTAGCACAGCCAGATCCTAGCGACTCAACTGATAGTCTCCCAATGGATGCCAGCATAGAGGGCACAGAAATCAAATACGCGGGGTTTGTAGACAAGGACGTTGCGTCAAAACTAAAACCGCATTCGGTTGAAATTCTCGGAAAAGTCATCCACGCTTGGCGCGAGAAGACGGACTTGCAGTACGTGATGCGGACAACATCTGTTGGCGCTGCAGTGGAGAAGGATTTCCTGTTGATGTGTTCTAGTCGTGGGATCGACTCGATCCTTGAGTTCGCGGCAGTTGGTTTGCTATACATTGATCCCACCCGTCCGGGGATCAAGATCCATCAGATCGCAACCGTGGATGGCGGACAAAAGAAGGTTGATTGCATCGTGTTCTCGCGCGGAGCTGTGAAACTGCTTGGGTTGAACTGATACATGGCCCAGCAAAAGTTCGAAAGTCTCCTGCGTCCGCTTTACGAAGCCCATGCTGTTGGCGCATGGCTTTTCGCAGCGCTGTGGTGCCTGGTGTGGGGCATCGTGGTTGACTTCGGCCGATCGACAATATTTTTGCTGGTCGTGATGTGTTTAGCAATTGCGGCCTGGCGTTCGATTGGGGCATACCGGCTGTCCAAACTCAAGCTGGGTCTCATTGGCAAGCCAATTGCCTTCATTGACACCAAACAGCTCGCGAATGCCATGTCAAAAATGGGCAACAACCTATGGCTCGGATGGGGCTACCGCTGGGAGCCGCGCCATACCCGGCGCGCTTACGAGGTTATGAAGCACGATATGGCGGAAATCTATCCGAAGCCTTGGGTGCTGCGCCTTTTGGGCGAATCGAGAAACCCGAAAGACGAGCGTGGCATGCAGTGGATTCACGGCTTGGAGCCACAAGAGAAAGATATCTTGGTGCCCTTCGATGCGTTGAAAGGCCATTGTGCAGTCATTGCCACGACCGGATCGATCAAGACCCGTCTGGTGTCGTTGATCGCGTACCAGTTGGCCACCCGAGGCGACACAATCATCATGATTGACCCGAAGGGCGATCCTGAGCTGCGAGAAATTCTGCGTGCATGCGCCGTCGCCTCTGGTGAGCCCGAGCGTTTTTTGATGATGCATCCAGCGTTCGCTAGTGAGTCCACACGTATGGATTTGTTAAAAAACTGGGACCGGGTGAGCCAAGTGGCCAGTCGGGTAGCGTTGGTGTTGGGATCTCAGGAGGAGTCCACGTTCAAAGAGTTCTGCTGGAATGCGGTGCACAGCATTACCAATGGCATGAAGTATGTCGGGCGGCGAGTGAGCATTCTTAGTCTGAAAACATCCATGCAATCACGAATCAGTGTCGAGCGCCTGACCGAAGAAGCGCTGAATGTTTTGTTTCGAGATCACGCGCCACACTTGAAGGAAAAGATCGAGGAAGAGGTCAACAAGATGTTGTCCGAAGGTGCCCCTAAAGGGCGCGGCAAGGTGAAGTCGAACATGGTTGAAACCAGTTCAATCGTACTCACTGCGATGATTCAGGTGTTCAATGTCTACCTGTCTGAAGACCATGCAGAGGCCGCGAGAACTGGCAACATGGAAAAGCCGGAAGAGTTGAGGGGCCTGATTGCAATTCTGGAGGCAAACAAGGAGTGGTTCGGGAAGATGATCGTGTCGATTACTCCCATGCTTACCAAGCTCAGTACCGATGACCTGAAAGGCTTGCTGTCACCGGACTATGACGACATCAACGACACGCGGCCCATCATGGACATGATGCGGGTCATCCGTGGGAAGCATATTCTGTACGTGGGCACCGACACACTGGCAGACCCATCGGTCGGTCATGCCTTGGCGGCCATGTTGCTTGCGGACGCATCGGCTGTTGCCGCTGAAATATACAACCACGGTGTCGAGGGCGATGACGGCTCCACGCCACGACGCATTCATGTGATCGTGGACGAATGGGGGGATGTGATGTGCGAGCCCTTGATTCAGCAGGCCAACAAGGGCCGAGGGGCCGGCATTTTTGTATGGGCCCTTGGCCAAACCCTGTCTGACCTCACAGACGCCTTTGGGGGCAATCAACCCAAGGCCCTACGTTTCATGGGCAACATGAACAACATGATTGTGGGTGCAACCCAGGATTCAGCCACCATGGAAATGGTGTCAGAGAAATTTGGTATGACCTCAATTACCGTCAAGACACAAGGCCAGTCCACTGGCTCAAAAACAGAGGATACCGGACTTGAGTTCTCAGTGAACAGATCGGAATCCATCAGCGAGCAATCGACCGAGCTTTTCCCACCCAGCCTTCTACCCGGACTACCCGACCTGCACTACGTAGCAATGCTGAACCGTTCAGAGTTCATCAAAGGCCGCATTCCCGTTTTAAAACTGTAGTTACACCATGCTAGAAACTGTTGTCCCAATACACGCCAAGATCGACGCTTTTGCAAGCCGAAAGCAATACCTGCCAGACTCAAGCAAAACGATAGATCTGCCTAATTTGCGCAAGCCTCATGATGAGATATCCGCTTACCTGGAGAGCATGGGGCTGCAGGCCGATGCAAAGGCGCTTTGGATCGGTTACCCAGGATTAAAACAATCGGTCGAGCGGCTTGTTTCGTGGGTCGGAATCGAATGGCCTTCCGAAAAAAACCCGTTGTTGCCTGCCATATTCGAGGCCATTGAGTTGGCCGTCCGGTCGACCAAAGATGGGTTGGAGCGCCAGGAAACAGACCGTCGCTTCGTCATCGCCAATTTTCACAATGGTTTGGCCCATATTGCCAGGGACATCGCTGGGTTCGTTGCGTGGGGATGCTCGTCACAGAAGGCGATTGAGCAGTGGGAACCGTTCCTGATTCCATTCCAAGTGTGGTGCGATGCAAGTCGGTTCGAGAAAATAATCTTCAAAAGGGTTGATTCCATGAACGAGATCGACATGGATGGATTGCTTTGGAAAATGAGAAGCACGATCGCATCTGTTCACGATGTCGGGGTGATTCACCGCTATGGGGCAAGGTAGACACCTGATTGAATCTACAAGGACTTGGTTGAGGATGCCGATCTTGCGGATGAAGGATCTCCCCGTGGTGCGGGTTCCTTGTAGGAGCGGTTTTGGGACTTCGATCAAGAGCGTCGTAGCGTTGTTTGACTCGATACTCAAATCCAGAGAAGGCATCTGATGGATACCTCGACTCACATCCGATTTTGGATTCTGATGATTCTGGCCGCTTTTCTGTTGTCGCCTCTTGTGAGAGACAGTAAATCTATGGAGTCTTACGTCGCAAACGAGCTGCAAATGACGCGAGACACCTTTGGGAACGAAGTTGCAGACTGGCTGGAGAATAAGGCGGCGTTGGTGTATCGAATGATGCCGTCTGATGTACTGGAGCGTGTCCAGATTAAGGGTGATGGCATGCGCCGCACAAAGCAGGTTGTGCCCGGCGCGGGTGTCGCGGTCACCGTGGCGTTCAATAACTATGTGCAGGGCTTGGTGACGAATTTGTTTGTTGCCACGCTGCGAATGTTCATTGTCATGGTCTGGCTGTTCGTGCTAGCCCCAGTATTCCTGGCTTCCCTGGTTGACGGATTTTCCCAGAGAGCGATCAAGCGGGCCGAATTTGGTGCTATCCGACCTGCCGCCTTTGCGCTCACCAGCATCATGGTGGTTCCCATGTCAATGGCGCCACTGATCTATCTCGTAACGCCCATGACCATTAGTCCTTTGGCAACGCCAATGTGGGCCTTATTGATTGCTCTCCCTTTGGCGCTCATGGTCAGCAATATGCAGCCAATTTTCGGGCGGAACTAGAAAAGCGACAAGTCAGCCGAGCAAAGTATCTGGAATCGATGTTTGCTCGGATAGGGTCTCAGGTCGATAGAGAACAATATTCTCATGAAAATGCCCGTGCGAAAGACCTACTCGATGCGTTGTCAGGACGCCATGATGGACGCACTGTCTCCGATTAGAAGTTTGCTTGATGATGTGACGATCAACGAGATCATGATCAATGGGCCAAACGATGTCTTTGTCCGTCAGCGTGGTCCAGATCGTCGTGTCGATGTGGAGCTCAGCAGTCGGTCAATCGCCACCGCTATTACCTTGTTGGCTAGCTTCGTAGAGAAGGAGGTAAATGCGGATCAACTCGTGTTGTCCGCCCGGCTGCCTGGGTTTCGAATTGAGTGCGCGTTGCCGCCTGTCAGTGTCAAGGGACCATCGATGACTATTAGGCGACACGCGTCTCGAATTCTTACCCTTGAAGAGTATGTCGAGACGGGGACCATCGACCCGCAGCAAGCAATTGCAATTCAAGATCTGATGCATTCAAGAAAGAATCTTCTGATTGCTGGCGGCACGTATTCCGGAAAGACAACGCTCATGAACTGCATACTTGCTTTGATCGATCCGAATCAAAGATTGTTTGTGATTGAGCAGGTTTCAGAACTCAAGATTTCAGCTCCAAACTGCGTGTTGATGGAATGTGATCCAGACTTCGGTGTCACGCCGACCATGGCCGTCAAAACGGCGATGCGTTACTCGCCTGACCGAATCATCCTTGGCGAATTGCGAGGACCCGAAGCCAACGACTGGTTGGAAGCCTCCAACACTGGTCACCCTGGTTCTGCCGCGACCATTCACGCGAACAACGCCAGCGACGCGCTCAAACGTCTGGGCTCCCTCGTACTTATGGCATCCACAGGCATGCCACACGAGGTGATTCAGGACCGCATCGCCAGCACAGTCGACGCCGTTTTGTTCATTGAGCAACGCTACGGTGTTCGTCAACTATCGGAGATCTGTCTAGTGGAGGACTACGACAGGGCACGTGGGAAATTTGTTACCAAAGTTATTAACCATCTGGAAAGAAAGAAATGAAAAGATACGAAAAACTTAAACGAAACGCCGTAATGCAATACGAGAGGGCTATCGTTGCCATTCTCTGTGCGATGGCAAGTCAGTCGGCATCGGCGCAAACACCAACACCAGCACCAACCGGTGGCGGTGACTTCAGCCTTCCAGGATTTTCTGATCTTGGATGCAAGGTAATTAACTGGCTGACGGGTGAGTTATCTGTGATGATCTTTTTCATCATCGTCATTGTTACCTTGCTGGTGGGATTCTTTGCCAAGATGGATTGGACAAAAATTCTTGGTGTCATTGTCTTCTTCGGCTTGCTTCAAGGGGCAACCAAATTATTTAGCGGATTCATCACCACATCAATCTCTTGTTTAGCCGGCTAGTGTCAATCACCCTACTTGAGAAGGCGAGGTTTTCAAGGTATCAGGGTCGCTAGCTGGTACAGGGGCTCTCACACAAACATTGCCGATTGGCGCAGCGCGCTGATGGCTATGGCAATTTTCAACTCCAGAGCTTAACTACAAAGGATGCGGGATTGGGTCGTGCTGGTCGCACGACGCGCTCTACCTCACCGGCCATGAAGCCGATGTTTCCCGCGGAATTTCAATGAATCGCAGGTCCAGCAGGGTTCACACGTCACTGAATCGCAATCGAACCATCATGGGGGTCGAACAAAGGGCATTTATGGTTGTTGCGTTCGCTGCGTCTGCGATGTTTGCCAATGGAGTGTATTTGGGACTCATTTTCATCCCATTCCTGCACCTATTCATGCAGTGGCTGACAAAGAAGGAGTACAACTTTTTCAACATCTTCATGCAGTATCTCAACGAGTCTGATGCCTATGGCTCCATACCACGTCCCAGCGACTGGCAAAAAAGACCTGTTGGCTGGGGCAGGGGGTTGCCATGGTGAACCTTAAAGATCTGTTCACCCTGCCGCGGGAGTCCGTTTCCAGCTTTGGGGAGGCCTTGCCATGGTTTGGCATGATCACTGATGGTCTCGTGCTGTGCCACGATGGATCCTTGATCGCCGGATTTGAATACGAAGGCGAGGACATTGAGGGCGTCAACAATGAGGAGATCAATCAACGCATCGACTACCTCCAGAACGCGATGCGCCAACTCAACGACCGCGTTACCCTTTGGACGGTTCAGGAGCGTCGGTATGAGACCGACTACACCTACGCCGACTATCCCAACCCGGTGGCCGGCTACATTGACTATGTATGGGGAACCAGTTGTTCAGCGTTGCCGAATGCAAGACTCAGGCATACGCTTTACCTTGGTTTTAGTTACCCCAACAAGGCAGAAGCATTCTTTGAGGAAGTAAAGACCGAAATGGAAGCGTCCAGCAACGGATTCCAGGCTCTTTTTCATGTGCTCAAGAAGCGACTCACTGAGAAGACCGCGGTTGGCGCTGTGCGTGGGCGACTTGCCGATATGGCCGATGAATTTGAGCAGATCATTCTGAACTTTGGCGAGATCGTTATCTCCAGCCTCGGGTTTCGACGATTGTTTGGAGAAGAACTGGTCGGTGATCTCTATTCGCGCGCCAATATTGCGAGCCCGAGGGGCCCGATCCACCTGCCAGAACGATTGGCCTATCTGAATACGGTGCTGGCGTCGGATGACGTCGTTCGCCAAGATGATGTATTGGAATTCAAGGGCCCGGCACGCTCTGTCAACTGCGCCGTCCTATCGATCACAACCCTTCCATCAGCGGCCAACAGCGTACATATGGACCAGTTGATGTCATCGCCGTGCGAATACATCATGGTCCAGACCTTCAAGTTTATGGACAGGACCGCCGCCGAGAAGACCATTCAAAAGGCCGAAGAGTTCTATCAGAACGAAGTGAAGTCGGTCATGGTTCGATTGTTCGAACAGCTCACCAAGATTGAGAGCAACAAGGTCAATACCGGCAACCTGGTATTAGCACAGGATGCGCAGGAGGCATTGGTTGATCTGACAGCCCATGAAGTCATGTACGGCTATTACAACATGACACTCCTGGCTCTTGGCGACACGCCGCGCGAGGCGGCTCGGAGCGCCGACATTCTCTCTACGCGCCTGCGTAGCAGTGGCTACAGCGTGACTCGGGAGCGTCAAGGCATTTTCGGTGCCTTTCTTGGTTCGATGCCAGGAAACAGCAAAGTCCAGCTGCGAAAGTACATGGTCTCGGTCCCCAATGTTGCGGACTTAGCACCGATCCGAACCATATCGCGAGGGGAGCCAACACACCCGCTCTTCTCAAAAGCGCTTGGGCGCACCGTACCACCGCATGTGCGATTCATGACGCCCTATGGTGTGCCATATGATTTCAATCTGCATGCAGAGGATCTTGGACACACGGTCGTCATCGGTGGATCAGGGTCAGGAAAAACGTCACTCATGCAACTGCTCGTGGCGCAGTTCCAAAAATACTACCCGTCGAACACCTTCATATTCGACAAAGACAGGTCCATGGCGCTGCTCACGGTGCTGATGGGCGGCGCCCATGTGGATATGGCCAACCCGAAGGGTGGGGGGGTGATGATCAATCCGGTCAAGCGTATGCTCAAAGATGGAGATTTACTCGCCCTGTCTCGTTGGGTCGGAATCTTGCTGACAGCACAGGGAGAATCGCTGTCCACTGAGGCCATGGAAAAGGTGTCGGCTGCAATACAGAAAATGGCTGCTCTCAATGAGATTCAGTGGCGCCTTGGAACCCTGTACAACATGCTCAACGGTGCAGATAAGAGCTTGGCTCGCAGGTTGTCTGCCTACGTCGACAAGTCTGACGAAGACGAAGGATCGTACGGAAAAGGTATCTACAGCGACTACTTCGACAACGAAGATGATGACTTCTCACTGGGGTCATTGGTGTGCATGGAAACGGGAAAGCTTCTGCAGACAGCGGCAGTTTCCGCGCCGTTCATGGACTACGCGTTTTACTGCATCGAGAAGTCGCTGGATGGGGTAACTCCAACGCTGATCTATGTGGAAGAGGCCTGGTACATGCTGGCGAACGAGAAGTTCGAGGAAAAAATCAACGACTGGTTGCGAACATTTCGGAAGAAAAAAGCCTTCGTTATTTTTGCCACACAGTCACCGTTTGAGCTGCAACGACTCAAAGCATGGGATGCGTTTATTGCAAACGTCCCAACATTCATTTTTTTACGGAGCATCAAGGACAGTGTGGAGCAAACGGCTCCTACGTACAGAGCCCTGTTCAATATGAATGACGCTCAGTTGGGCTTGTTGTCCGGAGCAGTGCCTAAACGCGACTACCTGCTCATCAAACCCGGCATCACGCGCCTGGTGACGGCCAGCATGCCCAAGGTACTGCTGGCCATAAATGAAGCGACCACGCGCGACGGCATGGTCGAACGGGCAATTCAGTATTCGCAAACCCATGGCGACGGATGGGAATTTTCTTTTTTAAGTGAGGTACTCAATGTTCAAATCTAAATGCTTGTCCGCTATCGCCGCTGCGGTCGCGATGTTGTCTACACAAGCTCACTCATCCGGAGCGGTTGCGGGAGCCACGGAATTCACACAAATTCTGAATAACTCTGAACTCGCGGTCGGTGTCACCCAGCAGATGAAGACGGTTCAACAGTTGGTGCTGACGTATAAGACCACGCTCGATCAATACAAAGAAATGTTAAATGCAGGGAAGTTACTCAACGTTGACAACCTTCTCGGACCGCTAAAGTCGATTCCGGGCGAAATTGCAGCGGTAAATGATTACCTCAAATCATTGAAGAAAGCTGGCATTAGTTTCGAGGATATGAAAAAAGCAATCGATACGCGCAATGTTGAAGCAAAACTAAAAAAACTTACCTTTGAAGAATACATTGCCCAAGAAGGCGAGAAAATAAAGCAGGGTGACAAAAGGGCTCGTCAACGTATAGAAGATGAAGAAAAACTAATTAAGCAGGTTAATGAAGATTTCACCATTGCAACCACACTTTCAAATGAGATTTCTAAAACCAGCGGCGTGCATGCTTCGATGGGATTATTGAATACCCATATGAACCGGGTTATTCAACAGAATGCACGAATGACCCAGATCATGGCAGCCGCAGGAACACGTGACTCAATTCAAATAAAAAAAGAGAGCGATACTGCGGAAGAATCTATGAAGGCACTCAAGAATATGTCGGAAAAGCATAAAAAGACATATGAAGATGATAGAAAGCGAATCGACGCTATGGGTAAATAGCAGAACAACCAGGTCCAGTATTCGAGGTGTTGGATTCAGCATCACGGAACTAGTCTATCAATATCATATCAATCAAGCATCAGGAAGCATTGATCGATACCCTGCTACTGAGTTTGAGTGAAAGAAGACGACAGTAGTTAATCAATACAAATATGAAAAATTTTAAATATAAATCCTTTGTATTGGTGATGATCGCTTTTACGATATTTTTTGGATTTAGTTTGAATGTCATGGCCCAACCGGCCAATGGCGCAAACGCCGCGGATCAGTTGATTAAAATCGGTGACAGCATTGGAACTGGGTTAAAGGCCTTAGAGTCAAATAATACTCTTCGCTCAATGGGCCTTGGGATACTTCAAATTCTGATGTTTGGCAATTTCGTATGGATTTTAATCAAGGGTATGTCGACTGGTCGCATGCTCGATGCGTTAATAGGGGATCTTGTCCCGCTTATTGTCGCCGGTTTTCTGGCGTTGCTATTTATCAATGGCATAGACGGAAAGACAGCTGATCTGGGTAGTGTCGTTAGAGGATCACTGGACGCGATAACATCTGCTGTGGCCCCTGCAAATTCGAATACATCGAGCCTTGGGCAGTTGATCATGTTGCCAATGAATCAATTGTTTAAGGTTATCACTGATCTTATGAAGGAACTAAACCCGGCGGACTTCTCGATCGGATTGACAGATGTATTTACGGGTGCCGCATTTTCAACGTTGATTGGAGCATTCATAAAGTTGATCGTAGTGATTTGCATCGTGATACTGTTATTGATTGCAGGTGGGGTATTTATTGGCACATTGGTAATGACTCAGATTACATTCACCATTGCGATAATTTTCATGCCACTATTTGTCCCATTTATGGTTTTCAAACCAACTGCAGGACTGTTTGACACATGGTTGAAATTTTTTCTCGTGGCCGGTTTTGCAAAAATCATTGGCGTACTGATGTTAGGTATTACTGAAATTGTTTTGAAATCAATGGTTGATGTGGCATCGGCCTTGGATGTACAAGCCCTCACCGGTTTGGACGCCATTGCATTTAGTATTGTTCAGTACGGTGCGCTTGTTCTGATGGCCGCGCTCATGGTACTTATGATGGGATCCGTCAAGGCGATTGCAAGTGGTCTGATCGGCTCCGTTGGTGTGGGCTTCTCGGGCTGGGCTGAGCTGAATAGGGGTGCAATGAGTCAAGGGCCAATGGGAGGCATGGGCGCTAAACCTGCGTCATCACCCAGCGGAGGAATGGGCGCTGGTTCCACTTCGAGTCCGAGCGCGCATGGGTTGTCCTCCGCGTCGCAGTACGCTCCCAATGCACTTAAGGGAATGATAAACACTGCTGGTAAGGCCGGTTCTGCGGCACAAGGCAAAATAATGGCCAGCAGAGATACTGCGTCTGCAAATAGTCAACGAGGCAATTTTGTAGGCCCCCAGCAACAAGGTAAGGACAGTGGGGGAAGCGTTGCGCCGCGTGACATGTCTAATATGTCAGCTGCGACAAAGAACGCGTACACCAAGCACATTGAGGGTGTGAATCGATTACAAGCTGCTGAGGGCAAGTCGAATTACACGATACCGGCAAACAGGAGTTCGACTACGCCGCCTAAATCAAATGCCTAGTCCCACGTATTTTCTCGGGGGACGATTACTTGAGTTCTCCAATCGCATCAAGCATCCTGCAGACCAAGTGTCCACGTGGTGGCTGTAAGTCATCCTTTGGGACGCCTGCTTAATACCTTGACCGAAGCTGAAAAAGAGCCCGCCACCCCTTGACCGATGTGAAATGTGTTGTACCGTGATTTAGACACGGAGAATTTATGACATGAACACTGAAGCAAATAAATCACGCCAGGAACTGCGCGCCATGATGACTTGGGAAATGGCCAATTCAGCATGGTTTTACCGATTGGGTAGGGGCGATATGAGACGGGCGCACAACTTTTTATGTCGTCTCGAAGGCCCGATGATTGTCATTCATCTTGGGTGGATATTGTTTTATGCTGTGGCGTACTTCACCGGCCCGTTTTCGCTATCGTTCAACCCTACACCAGTCGAACTGGCGGGCGGCATAAACCGGGTTTGGGCGATAGCCATTTTCACCCTACATACCCTGTTTTTCTGGATGCTTTTGGTGTATTTCGTCAAGGTGCTCTTCGGAGTGCCGTGGAAAAACATTAAATATCCCCTGGTCAATCCAGTTTTCACCTCATATCCGCTCAATTGGATTGGGCTGCATTACGTTGTGTTTGCGGCAATCACTGTGTGGCAAATCGGTATGCCGAGTGTGCATATCTGGTTGAACGGATTGGAGGGGCTATTTTTGATCTATCTGTATTACGGAGAGCCAGCTTTCGGGTTTGTGCCATGGACTCGTGCTGATCAGGCCAAGTGGGAGAAAGTGATGCCACAAAGGCAGGCAGCACAGAATTCGGACGCTGCAGCGAAAGAGGACGAAACCTACAAGGTCCCGGTGGTGGCGCGCTACGCGAAACTCAAATTTGATGGAATCTTCGGGATGAAGGCCGTAAAGGAAAAGTTGCTTGAGCCAGCCCGGGCGATCATCGCTAATGACCGACCTGCCGGTGAGGCCCCGCGCAATGGGTTCTTGTTGTTTGGCGATCCCGGCAATGGCAAGACCGTCTTCGCAGAAGCACTTGCCGGGGAACTTGGCATTGCCTTTCTGGAGGTCACCTACGGACCAACCTCCAGCCAGTGGATGGGCAACATGCCAAAGGTATTGAGTAAGACCTTCGAGTATGCCAAGAGCTGTGCTCCATGCGTCCTCTTTATCGATGAAATCGACTCCTTCATCAAATCTCGGGGTGCACTTACCAACAACTCGGAAGACGTAAAGATCACCAACACCTTGCTCACAGAAATTGTCAGTCTGCGAACCCATAAGGTGGTTTTGATTGGCGCGACCAACTACTTCTCCAGCCTCGATGAAGCCGCAGTTCGTGAAGGCCGTTTCGACTACAAGGTTGAAATCACGCCCCCCGACGAAGAGGCTCGTATCGGCTTGATCGAGTCCGGCATCAAAAAGTACGCATCCAAACTCGATGTTGACACCGCAGATGCCATTTCCGCCGCCAAACGATGGAATGGATTTTCAGTGGCGCGACTGCTTGCGGTGTGCAAGTCGCTTCCTGACATTGCGAAGGCGGCCAATTCCCCCCGCATCAATCTGGCGAGCTGGATGGCCGCATTGCGTGAAGTGCAGGGGCGCCGAGGCAAGTTGCCAACCAACACCAAGTCAATGGCGGAACTGGTGTTGGAGCCGGCCACCAAAGATGCCCTGCACCTGATTGCAGGTCGCATGAAGGACGTGGCCCGAATCGAATCAATGGGGGGCACGCTTCCCACTGGTTGCCTGTTCTATGGACCTTCCGGTACCGGGAAAACCGCCGCAGCGCGCGCCTTGGCTAAAGAAGTTGGCTGGGCGTTCCTAAGCATCGCCGGGCCGGATCTGGTGGCTGACAGGACCAAACTGGACAAGCTCTACGCTGAGGCAAAAGACATGCGTCCAACCCTCATATTTATTGATGAGGCAGATGATGTGCTGCGAAGCCGTCAGTTTTCATCAACTCCGGATTTGACCAACAAGATGCTGACCATCATGGACGGGGCAGAGGATCGGGTCTTGGATGTGGTGTGGATTGCGGCAACCAACAACCCGGATCAGATTGACCCGGCGCTGGTGCGGTCAGGCCGATTTACGGAAAAAGTGTTATTCAGCACGCCGCCGCAAGAGTTGATCCCCCGCCACGTCTCCAAGTGGCTTAAAAAGAAAGGGGTGGAACTGGCGCCCGGTTTGGATGCATTCGACATCGCAGAAATGCTCCAGGGGCAGACCATTGCCGATATTGAAGGCGTTCTACAGTATGCGCTGAATAGCGCCATCTCATCCACCGCTACGGCCGAAGTCCCGGTCATCACCCAACACAACCTGCAGCAGGCCCTGCGCATGGTACTCAATCAGGACACTTAAATTGGACATCCAAGAACAGAACAGCGCAGTGGACAACGCGCGCCGAGATACCTTTGGGGACTACCGATTCCACGATCCGGCCTGGATGGCATGGTGGTTGACTTCCATGTATCTTTTGCCAACTCAGGATCAGATCACCATCGCAGAAAAGGTACTGCTTAGCGTTCATTCGCCTGACTCAAGAGCGGTTCTCACGGGCTTCATCGAGTATCAAAGGGGTGAGTACACGCCCCCCTTTGAAATAGCGGTCGATCCGGAGCCCGTTGTTGTTGAGCCGAGCATCGACCCCGATGACCATAGGCCCATGACCATCCTGACCAGGATCACAACCACGGTTTGGCAAAGATACCCCAAGCTTGTTGTGGGTGCGGGAGTCGTGTTGGGCTTCTACATGTGGAACGGTCTCAAGAGCATCTTTTCGCTGTTTGGTTGACCCAAGAAACCCCGCTATAGATCTGGCGTAGCGGTGGGAGACTTCATCTTATTTCTGGAAAGTGACATGCACGCCGAATAAGCATCGAATACCAGAGACTTGCTCGGACACATGTAGCCACTCACTATTGAAAATGAACCGAATCATTTTGATGGAGTGTCCATGGTGTTCGGAAGAAAAAATAAGGCTGCTCCGCGGCAGCTGGCTGATATGCCTGACGCGCCGGAAGGG
>JAUXQA010000325.1 GCA_030683195.1 Rhodoferax sp.
CGGGCACGCAGTCTAGCCATCGCTTCGTCGCCAGGTAAATATTGCGACAAACCCGCGTCGACATCTGCCTCGCGTTGATCGGCCAGTTGCTCCCAGGCCGCCTCCACTTCGGGGTCGGCGTCCAGGCTCACAATCAGCCGCTCCAGCAAGTGGTTACGCTCTGCGGGGCTAAGTTGCATGGCTTGGGCTTCTACTATTTCAAGTTGGGTCGGCATGAAAACCTCCGTTATGAGCATGTTTTAAATCAGATCAATCATGGTGCCTGATTTTCAGGCGTTCGGCAGGCGCAACACGCGGCGCAACGCCTCTTCTGCGGCGTGCAGGTCCTGGACGCTGAGTTTGCCAAGTTTGCGTTGCAGGCGGCTTTTATCAACGGCCCTTATGTGCTCAATACGCGCCTTGCTGGTGGCCCCGGTGGACGGTATGGCAATAAGTAGCGGCGGTGCTGCGGGCGTGGCGGTGGTGGTCAAAGGAATGACAACGACAGTTTTACGATGTTGGTTGATTTCGGTAGCAGACAAGACGAAGCACGGGCGAGTTTTAGCAATTTCAGAGCCTCTGGTGGGGTCGAGTTCGACCCAATAGACATCGCCTCGTTCAATGGCAGCGCTCATGGGGTTTTTACCCTGGTCTGTGCTTTTACAAACTCGCGCTCGAACTCTTCAGCATTGAAATCAGCGTCGTCGTCCATGGTGAGCTGGGCTTCTGTCCATTGCACGGCCTCAGCCTGCAAGCTAGGTTGACCAGACTCCAGTTCTGTCAAGGTCTTGGCGGCTTGTTCAAGCGCCAAGCTTTCACGATCCAGTTCAGAACGGAGTAAATCCAGTAAAAAACGGCTACGCTGGCGCGAGGGCACCACTTGCGCAAACCGCTGGGCAAGGTCGTCTGGCAAACGCAAAAGCAATTGCTGAGTTTTTCCTGTGGACGCTGAAGAGCTGGCTAAAGCAGTCATGGCTAGAAGTTATTTGTTATCAAGATAGCAATATACATGTCTATGACAATTCTGCAACCAGCAGTTGCAGTTTTGAAATCAAACGCCAGAGCTTGGGGTACGGCTCAAGCGGCTAGTCAATCGCATGCGATGGGGTACTGGTTCACCAGGAGCGCTCCTGATTTACTTCGCCGCTATCGCACTCTCCACCACCGGCTGCCCCAAACTGCGCAGCACATCGCGCACCATCTGCGCCCGGTCTTTCACCTCGGGCAGCTCCCGCTCAATGCGCAGTTTCTCGTTGCCAGCCAGCTTGATGTGTTTGTTCTTCTGGATCATCTGGATGATTTTCATCGGGTCAATGGGCGGGTTTTTCTTGAAGGTGATGGTGATGACGCCCGGCGCCGCATCAACCTTGATCACGCCAAAGGGCTGGCTGATGACGCGCAGGCGGTGCACGTCGATCAGCGTTTGGGCCTGGGCGGGCAGCTTGCCAAAGCGGTCCACAATTTCTTCGAGCAGGTTGTCGATCTGGTCCGGGGTCTTGGCGGTGGCCAGCTTTTTGTAAAACGACAGCCGCAAGTGCACATCGCCACAATAGTCGTCTGGCAGCAGGGCAGGAGCGTGCAGATTGATGTCGGTGGTGACGTTGAGCGGGCTGAGCAGGTCGGGCTCAATGCCGGCCTTGAGACAGCGCACCGCCTCGCTCAGCATCTCGTTGTACAGCTGGAAACCAATTTCCAGCATGTTGCCGCTCTGGTTTT
>JAUXQA010000331.1 GCA_030683195.1 Rhodoferax sp.
GGCCCCTGGTCGGCGGCTTCCGGGGTGACGTGGATGGCGGCGAGCACCTTGCCCGAGGCGCCGGACATGCGCCCGTCGGTGAGCAGGGCCACGCGCTGGCCGCGATCCTGCAAGGCGGCGAGGGTGGGCGTGAGCTTGTGCAGTTCCGGCATGCCGTTGGCGCGCGGCCCCTGTCCACGCACCACGGCGACGAAATCGCCGATCAATGCATCGGCCTTGAACGCGACGAGCAGTGCGTCCTGCGATTCGAAGATGCGCGCCGGTGCCTCGATCAGGCGGAACTCCTCCGCCACCGCGGAGATCTTCACCACCGCGCGGCCGAGGTTGCCCTGCAATCGGCGCAGCCCGCCTTCGCGATCGAACGGCGCTTGGATCCCGCGCACCACGCTGTCGTCCTTCGAGTGCAGCGGCGCCTCGCGCCAGCGCAGGGCCAGGTCATCGAGCCATGGCTCCATCGCTTGCCGGCGCAGGTCGCCGCCGTGCACGCAGGCGATGTCAGGGTGCAGCAGGCCGCCCTCGATCAGCTCGCGGATGACCAGGCCAAGCCCGCCCGCAGCCTGGAAGTGGTTCACGTCGGCCGAGCCATTCGGATAGATTCGCGCCAGCAGCGGCGTGGCTTTCGAAAGCTCGTCGAGGTCGTCCCAATCGATCAGCAGACCCGCAGCGCGGGCGATCGCGACCAGGTGCAGCGCATGGTTGGTGGAGCCGCCGGTGGCGGCCAGGCCAACCATCGCATTGACCAGGGCTTTTTCGTCGATGGTGCGCGCCAGTGGGCGGTAATCGTCGCCGAGCGCCGTGATGCGCAAGGCCTGTTCGGTGGCGGCCACGGTCAGTGCATCGCGCAGCGGCGTTCCCGGGTTGACGAAGGCGCTGCCGGGCAAGTGCAGGCCCATCACCTCCATCAGCATCTGGTTGGAATTGGCGGTGCCGTAGAAGGTGCAGGTGCCGGGGCCGTGGTAGGCCGCCGACTCGGCTTGCAGCAGCTCGGTGCGCCCGACCAGGCCCTGGGCGGCCTTTTCACGAACTTTGGATTTTTCATTGTTGGACAACCCCGAGGTCATGGGGCCGGCGGGCACAAACACCGTGGGCAAGTGGCCAAAATGCAGCGCACCAATCAGCAGGCCCGGCACGATCTTGTCGCACACGCCCAGCATCAGCGCGGCATCAAACACATCGTGGCTGAGCGACACCGCCGTGGACATGGCGATCACGTCGCGTGAAAACAGGCTCAGCTCCATGCCGGCCGTGCCCTGCGTCACGCCGTCGCACATGGCCGGCACGCCACCCGCTACCTGCGCTGTAGCGCCGTGTTTACGGGCCTCATGCTTGATGAGATCGGGGTAATGCTGCAAGGGTGCGTGGGCCGACAACAGGTCATTGAACGCGGTGACGATGCCGATGTTGGGCGCCTTCTCGGTCACCACCCGGAACTTGTCATTCGTGGGCAGGGCCGCAAAGGCGTGTGCCACATTGGCACAGCCCATGCGCTCGGCTCCTGGCGGGCGGTGGGCAGCCTGTTCCAGGCGTTCCAGGTAGGCTTGGCGCAGCTCGCGGCTTCGCTCGCGGATGCGGGCGGTAACGGTTTCAACGGTGGCGTTAAGTTTCATGGTGTCTTGGTAACTAAATTACAGCCTTTATGGTACTCCGTTACCAAGGTTCACGGGGCATTGGTCCGTTACGAAAAGGTTACCAAATGGCCTTGGGGTCACACATACCCAATTCGGGAACAGGGGTTTGGCAACTTGCAGCCGTCATTCTGTTCACCTATATTTGGCATTTGTTACCCAAAGGAAACTCCCATGATTCGATTGATTGCCCCATTTGCAGCCGCCATTCTGTTCACGGCTTGTGCCACGCCTGCGCCCGGCCCCTCGGCCAGCGCAACCCTGATGCCAACCAAAGGCAACACAACGTCGGGTGAAATCAAATTTACCAAAAAAGGGAACAAAGTGATGGTGACGGGCGAGGTGCGCGGGCTCAAGCCCAACGCCGAGCACGGTTTTCATGTGCATGAAAAAGGCGATTGCTCCAGTGGCGACGGCATGAGCACGGGCGGCCACTTCAACCCCGATGGCAAAGCCCATGGCGCGCACGGCGCTGGCGCACACCATGCCGGTGACCTGCCCAGCCTGAAGGCCGACGCCTCGGGCACGGCGAGGCTCAGCTTTGAGTCCAGCACGATTGCCGTGGGCTCTGGCGCAAGCGATGTGATCGGACGCGGGCTGATCGTTCACCGCGACCCGGACGACTACAAGACCCAACCCACCGGCAACTCAGGCCCGCGCCTGGCCTGCGCCGTCATCTCCAGGGGTTGAAGGCCTGTCTATACTGGCCGCATGACCTCTATTGCCGACCTCCGAAAAAGTTACGAGCGCGCTGAACTCAGTGAAGACGCCTCACATGCCGATCCCCTGCTGCAATTTGGCCAGTGGCTGAACGAAGCCATTGCCGGCGAAGTTCCCGAGCCCAATGCCATGACCGTGGCTACGGTGGCCGGCAACCTGCGCCCGAGCACCCGCGTGGTGCTGATCAAGGGCTTCGATGAGCGCGGCATTGTGTGGTTCAGCAACTACGAGAGCCGCAAGGGGCAGGAGCTGGCGGGCAATCCTTATGCCGCCCTGCAGTTTCATTGGGTGGAGATGGAACGTGTGGTGCGCATTGAGGGCCGGGTCGAGAAAGTCAGCGATGAAGAGAGCGACACCTACTTCCACAGCCGCCCGCTGGACTCGCGGCTGGGCGCCTGGGCTTCACCCCAGAGCCAGGTGATCTCGGGGCGTGGCGTGCTGGTGGCCAATGCGGCCAAATTTGGCGCCAAGTTCTTGCTCAACCCGCCTCGCCCACCGCATTGGGGCGGTTACCGGCTGGAGGCAGACCGCTGGGAGTTCTGGCAGGGGCGAAAGAGCCGTTTGCATGACCGGCTGCGCTACACCTTGAACACCCCTGTCAACGCGGCGGGTTCAAACGCGCCAGTTTGGCTGAGGGAGCGGCTGGCGCCCTGATTTTTAAGCGCTGGCGTCACCGGCTGGCTTAGCTCAGCGCCAGCTCAGAGCAAATTCACCAAGGCCATCACCAGCGAGATGGTCAGCAAGCCCATGGCGGTCGACACCGCCACGCTGGCGGTGATGAGATCTTCGGCCACGCCATAGCGCTGCGAAAACATGAACACGTTGGCGCCAATGGGCAGTGAGGCCGCCACGATCATCACAGTCAGGGGCAAACCGCTCAAGCCCATGGCCACGCACAGCAGTGCCACCAGGGCCGGCATCACCAAATTCTTGGCCAGGGTCAGGCCCAGCGCGCCCTTGAGTTGCTGACCCACGCGTACATTCGTCAGCGTCACCCCCACCAGCACCAGCGCCAGCGGGCCAAAAGCGCTGCCCAGCAGTTGCAGCGGCCGGTCCACCACGCCCGGCAACACCAGACCAGTCTGGGCAAACAGCAGACCCACGATGATGGGCAGGGGCACGGGGTGGATGATGCCGTTGCGCACCGCGCCCAATACCGTGAGCATCATGTGCCGCCCGCCGCCCTTGCCGGCTGCGGCCTCTTCGCGCGCCACGGCCAGCTCCAGCACCACGGTGGCCATCGTGAGCAACACCAGCGCATGCACCGAGATCAGGGTGAAGAGCGTCACCAGCCCGGCGTCACCATAGGCCAGCCCCACCAGCGGCGTGCCAATGGCCAGCGTGTTGCTGAACATGGCGGCCAGGGCCAGCACGGCGGCCCGGCAGGTGCCGCGCTGCCAGACAAAGATGGCCGTAAACAAGATAAACGCCGCGACAAAATACATGGCCACCGGCTTGAAATCGAGCTGCTCCACATGCACTGTGCTCAT